>JBOHYW010000075.1:0-16428 GCA_050738155.1 Rhodanobacteraceae bacterium | reverse complement strand
CCCAGGCGCTGGTCCATTCATGCAGGACTTTTCGGCCCAGCGGCGTGATCCGGTAGTAGCGACGCGGTGGACCGGCTTCGGATGGCTGCATGAATGTTTCCAGCAGCTCTGCGGCACTCAGGTTGCGCAGCACCGGATACAGCGCGCTCTGCTTGCCGACCAGCACGCCGCCCGCATCGTGTTCGAGACGTTTGGCGATCTGGTAGCCATACAGTGGTTCACGCGCCGCCGCGAGCACCGCCAGCAGCACCAGCGAGACCGTGCCGGCGGCGAGTTCCTTCTCGAATTTTTTCAGGTGCAAATCGGTTTCTGGCATCGCCCGCAACTTGCAATCCGCGTATACGCGAGTACACTATAGCGTACTTGATAATAGCGGCATGGGCCGAAAGTCATGGCCCAGACTCTGAGGCATGGGTCGAGAGTCATGCTTGTCGCTGCCGCGGAAACGCGCATACTGGAAGTGCGCGGATTGCCAAGACGGCGGTTGCCGTCATCTGCCCTGGAGGCTCTGATGTTCGAACTTGGATTGCTGATGCTGGCTGCGTGCGGCGCGGTCCTGCTGTTCGGTACGCTGATCGGCGGCCTGTTCAAGCTGACGTTTGGATTGATCGCCGCAATTTTCGGCGGCTTGTTCTGCATGTTCGCCGTTGCGCTTGCGCTGCTCGTCGTCGTGCCGATCGTGTTGCTGGCGATGTTGCCGATGCTGGTGCCGGTGTTGTGCACCGCGCTGCTGGTATGGCTGATCGTGCGCGCGTCGCATATGCATCCGGCGCCCCAGCCTGTCTCCGGCGAAGCGCGGGACAGGTGATTCGCACCACCCGCCCCGTCGGCATGCTCAATCGCGGTCGAGGTTGAACCGCACCGGCACCAGGGCCCACGCCTTGATCGCGTGGCCATCACGCATGGCCGGATGGAAACGCCATGCTGCCAAGACGTGCTTGCGCGCAGCCTCGTCGAGCAGGTGCGAGCCGCTGCTGTGGGCGATCACCACCTGCAGGGGCTCGCCGTTCGGGTCCACCAGCACCTTGAGCAGCACGGTGCCCTGAATTCCCGCGCGCACCGCGTTGACGGGATATGCAGGCGGCGTCGCCGTCGCGTAAGCGATGGTGGCATCGCTGTTGCCGGCTCCGGTGGGCGAAATGGAACCGGCTGCAGAAGTCGCCGCCGCGGTTGCCTCGATGGCGACCGGCAGCATGCTCGGCAACACAGGCAATACGACAGGAGCGGCGTGCGCCAACGCAACATGCACGCTCGGCACCGCGACATGCTCGACTACATGCACAGTCGGAACGGTGGGCGGTGGCGGTGTGGGACGTGGTGGTTGCAGCAACGCCGCGAGTATCGTTTGTGGTGGCGGCGCATGGATCGCGAACGGCGTCATGGGCCGTATCGCGAACAGCAATATCGCGAAATTCAGCGTCAGGGCGAACGCCATGGCGACCGAACGGATCGCATGCGGCGTACATTCGAACGGACGATCAACTGCCAGCGGCATCATGAGCCACCTCCTTGCAGTGAGGAACGTGGCCAGGGACGTCGGGGAGTGGCGCCCCGGTCGCAATTCACGCTACGCCTTTGTAATCAGTCGGACAAGTGCCGGCGCGGTGGAGTGGAGTGCATCAAGATTCGTGGCGTATAGGCAATTCGTGTTGATCGCCTGAGTAATCCAGATGGCCTTCCACGACGTGCGCCGCGGAGGTGTACGGATGTTCGTGCGGTGCACCCGGCCCCATGATGTGGAATACGCGGGTGCCATGCAGCTTGAACACGTCCGAGATCAATCCGCGATGGCAGCGCCACCACACCGCCTCGGCACACATGATCGCGGTGCGTTTGCGATTCGCCAACGCTTTCAGGCGTTCGATGCCTTCATGGAACGCTTGCGTGCCCATGTAGTCCGCGTACCCGCGGAATGCCGGCAGGCGCCATGCCGTGTTGGGCGAATCCGGCAGTACCTTGCGACGACCGCCAAGTTCCGTGAAGGGCTCGTAGGCGACGGCGGATTCGCGCAGTAACTCGCGCAATGGTTCGACGTTGAATTGCGGGTATTTGCGCGAGCCTGGAAAGTGCCGCACGTCGGCCAGGGCCTCGATGCCGTTGTCTTTCAGCAAGCCGATGAACTCCTCGATGGCACGGGTCGAGTGGCCGATGGTCCACAACGTTTCCGGCCATGCTGCATCGCTTGCATTGTCGGCGATCGATGTCATCCAACCAGCATACGCGCATGGATATTCGGTTGCGAAACCTGCGCGCATAGAATGGACGCATGACCGAATACACCACCGCCAATACCGTCGACGAATTTCGCCAGCACCTCGCTGATGTCCAGACGCGCATTGCGGCTGCGTGTGCGCGTATCGGGCGCGATCCCGCAGGCGTGCGCTTGCTGCCGGTCAGCAAGACGGTGCCCGAAGCACGCCTGCGCAACGCGCATGCCGCGGGTTGCCATATGCTTGGCGAAAACAAGGTGCAGGAAGCCCACCGCAAATGGCAGGCCATGTCCGACCTGCCCGATCTGCGCTGGGCGATCATCGGCCATCTGCAGACCAACAAGGCCAGGCAGCTCGCCGAATTTGCGGCCGAGTTCCAGGCGCTGGACAGCTTGCGCGTGGCCGCGGCGCTGGACAAACGCCTGCAGGCGTTGGGGCGTTCCCTCGACGTGCTGGTGCAGGTGAATACGTCGAATGAGGAAAGCAAGTTCGGCTTGCCTCCGGATGAAGTCGAAGCGTTCGTGAAACAACTGCCTGTGTTTACATCGTTGCGCGTGCGTGGGCTGATGACACTCGCGTTGTTCTCGGACGATGCTACGCAAGTGCGGCCCTGTTTCGTGCGCCTGCGCGGGTTGCGCGACCACCTGCGCCAGGATGCGCCGGACGGCGTCGCGATGGACGAGCTGTCGATGGGCATGTCCGGCGACTTCGAACTCGCGGTCGAGGAAGGCTCGACCATCGTGCGGGTGGGGCAGGCGATCTTCGGCGCGCGCGCGGTGCCGGACAGCGCGTACTGGCCGGATGGAAGCCGGAGACCAGGGAATGTCTGATCAATCCTTTTTTGCTGCAACAGAAACTTTCATCCGCGAAGGGCGCCAAGTGCGCGAAGAGAAACTCAATCAGCTCTTCTTTGCGTTCATTTGCGCTCTTTGCGGACAGATTGCTTTTGCTGCAAGAGTAGGTTGGGCTGAGCGTAGCGAAGCCCAACGCGACGCGCGGACAACGTTGGGCTTCCGCCGATAAAGCCGGCGTCAGCCCAACCTACGCTTGCTTCATAAATCACAGGGCAGAACACGCGAAGCGGTTTCCGCCGAATTCGCCGCAGGTGGAAGCGGCTGAGTCGATTCCACTTACGTTACCAGCCGCTAAAGTCCCAGCAAAAATTTCCCGAGCACGAAAATCGGCAACGCCGCCACGATCGAATCCATGCGATCGAATACGCCGCCGTGACCGGGAAACAGTGCGCCGGAATCCTTGACGCCGGCGTGGCGTTTGACGAGGCTTTCAAACAGATCGCCGACGATCGAAAACAGCACCGTCAACAGGGCGAGTGCAACGATCGCGGGAAGCCTGTCCGCGGGAACGTGCAGCAGTGCGCCTCCGATCAGACCCACGACACCCGAGCAGACCAGCGCGCCGTAGACACCCTCACGGGTCTTGCCGGGGCTGATGGTGGGCGCCAATTTGGTGCGGCCCCAACGGCGGCCGGCAGTGTACGCGCCGATGTCGGCGGCCACCACGATCAAGGCAAAAAACAGTACCCACCAGTGACCGTGGCCGCTGTCGGGCTTGGCCATGTCACCGTGCATCACCACCACCGCGCACCATGCCGGCACCACCACCAAGGCGCCGGCGGCGAGCTTCAGCAGCGCGTGTCCATGTGTTGGCGCTGCGCCAAACTGGTTGCGCGTGAGCCACAGCAGCGCCAGCAGCCACCAGACCAGACCTGCCAGCACCGGCAACCACCACCAAGGCGTTTTGCACACGTGCCAGAGCAGGGCGAACAGGATGGCATAGCCGAGCAGGCACAGCGAGCGCAGGCCGCGGCCGCGTACGCCGGCCATGCGCGTCCATTCCCACATGCCCAGCAGGAAAATCAGCCCGAGCAGGGTTGCGAAGACCGACGCGCGAGTCAGGAAGATCAGCGCGAGGATCAGGGGTGCGAGAACGATGGCGGTGATGACGCGCTGTTTCAGCATGGGCAGCGGTCAGCTCGCGCGTGCGGTGGGCAGGAGCGCGGGTGTGCAGCCGAAGCGTCGTTCACGGTGCGCGTAGTCATCGAGGGCACGATCCAGTTCCGCGGCATTCATGTCGGGCCACAGGGTATCGGTGAAATACAGTTCGGTATAGGCCAGTTGCCACAGCAGGAAGTTGCTGATGCGGTGTTCGCCGCCGGTGCGGATCAGCAGGTCCGGCGGCGGCACGTCGGCCAGGCACAGATACGGCGCGAGCGTGGCCTCGTCGATGGCGGCGGGATCGAGTTCGCCAGCCAGCGCCGCTTCGGCCGCGCGACGTGCTGCTTGCGCGATGTCCCAACGACCGCCGTAGCTGACGCACACGTTGAGCGTCAAGCGGGCATTGCCAGCCGTGCGCAGCGCGGCGGCGCGCATGCGACTGCCGATCGCTTCGGAAAAAGCCGACAGGTCGCCGACGAAACGTACCTGCACCTGGTTGCGGTGCAGTTCGTCGATTTCCTTGTCGAGTGCTTTCAGGAACAGGTCCATCAGTGCGCTGACTTCGGTGTCCGGTCGTTTCCAGTTTTCCGAGGAAAACGCGAACAAGGTGAGCACGCCAACGCCGCGGCCAATGCAGTATTCGACCGTGGCGCGCACTGCTTTCTGGCCGGCGCGGTGTCCGAAGCTGCGCGGCTGTGCCCGCCGGCGCGCCCAGCGCCCGTTGCCGTCCATCACGATCGCGAGGTGGTGGGGGATATGGGTGGATGGATCCGGGGTGGTCGTGCGATCGCCGCTCATGGGTTACATCTTGCCCCGGAATCGGGATTGTTGGTCGAAGTCGCTGCCCCTCCGCGAACGATGAAGCTTCGCGAGAAGTTGCTGCCGTGCAGGGTCGCCGCGGTCCACGTTGACATTCGATGAGGTCCCCGCTCCCCGTGCCGGTCGATCAGATGGCCAGCAGTTCCTGTTCCTTGGCTTGCACCGCGGCGTCGACTTCCTTGATGAAGTGGTCGGTCAACTTCTGCACTTCGTCCTGGCCGCGGCGTTCCTCGTCTTCGCTGAGCTGCTTGTCTTTTGCCAGATCCTTGATGCGCTGGATCGCGTCGCGGCGGATGTTGCGCACCGCGATCTTGGCGTTCTCACCGGCATGTCCGACGTGCTTGGCAAGATCCTTGCGGCGCTCTTCGGTGAGCGGCGGCATGTTGAGGCGGATCACCATGCCTGCGGTGGTCGGCGTGACGCCGAGGTCGGATGCCATGATCGCTTTTTCGATCGCGGCGACCATCGGTTTTTCGTATGGCGTGATGGTCAGCGAACGCGCGTCGGACACCGCCACCCCGGCAACCTGGTTGATCGGCACGTCCGAGCCGTAATAGCTCACCTTGATGCCTTCGACCAGCGCCGTGCTGGCGCGGCCGGTGCGCAGGTGCGACAACTCGTGGCGCAGCGCTTCGATGCTCTTGCCCATGCGGGTTTGCGTGTCTTGTTTGATGTCGTCGAGCATGGCTTGCAGCCCAGAAGTCCGAT
The DNA here is from genome assembly GCA_050738155.1 of Rhodanobacteraceae bacterium. Classification (GTDB taxonomy): domain Bacteria; phylum Pseudomonadota; class Gammaproteobacteria; order Xanthomonadales; family Rhodanobacteraceae; genus 66-474. The sequence goes on along the minus strand of JBOHYW010000075.1, from coordinate 10,736 downwards.
GAATCGGCGAGTATAACCGTGGGGGCTGCGCTTTTTCCCGTCGCGCTGCCGATGATCGCGTGTCGTCATGCCTGTGCCGGCGGCGGCCTGAGCGCATGCAGCACCGAATCGGCGGCGTCGACGACGCGGTCGCTGGCGTCCAGCAGCGCGGCATCGAAGGCCGTGGCCGGGTTGCCGATCGCCTGTGCCAGTTCGCGCTGCGCATTGCGCAATGGAAATGTTCTTGCTGGAGCGCGTTGTTCGCGCAAGGCCAGCGCGGCTTCGGTCAGCGCAGCGGTGCATTGGTCGGAAAATGCGGTGGTGGCCGCGGGCGTCGGCCCGTCGCTCAGCTCGTGGCGCGCCGCCTCGAGCACCGTTGCCGCGCGCACCAGTCGATTGGCTTGCGCGACCAGTGCCTCGGCACGCGGCAGGTTGGCGCGGCTGGCCGGTTCGGCGCGCAGACGGTCCAGCGAAGCCTGCGCATTGCTGCGTGCGGCGCGCGCGGCGATGCGGGTTTCCCGACGCGCGCGGCTGTCATCGTGCAGCACTGCGGCGAGATAATCGCGATAGGCTTCCAGCATGTGCGCCACCTCCGCGCGTTCGCGTCCGCGTTCCCAGGTGGGCCAGACCACATAGGCGATCAGTGCCAACGCGCTGCCGAGCGTGGTGTCGAGGGCGCGCGCGTGCAGCGCGACGGCGGGCGGCACGCCGTAAAACGAAAGCAGGATCACCACCAGTCCGGTCAGGCAGATCACCGCGATGCCGTAATGCACGCTGGCGAGTTCGCGAAATCCGAAACATAGCAACGCCATCAGAGCCAGCGCTGCCCAGAAGTTGCCGATGCCGACGAAGTGCAGGACCACGGTGATCAGGAACAATCCGACCAACGTGCCGCCCACGCGCAGCAGGCCGACGCGCCACGTCGCTCCGAAATCCGGGCGCAGCACGATGGCCACGGTCATCGGCATCCAGTAGCCGCGCGACAGCGGCAGCAGGTGCGACAGGATCATCGCAATGGCCAGGCACACGCCGCAGCGCAAAGCGTGTCGGAAGGCGGGTGACGACAGGCGCAGGTTGGCGCGCAGGGTTGCCAGTGGATTGGCTGGGCGCAGCGCCAGTGGCAAGCGCAATTCGGCTTGTTGCGCACGGATTTCACCGCGGCTGCCGGCGGTGTCCGCGTTGCGCGCCGCCGCGCGCAACTGCCCACCCAGTGCTGCAGTGCGCGCCATGGCTACCTGTTTGATCCAGTCCGGGGCTGTGTCCGGAATGGCCGTGAGTCCGGCGCTGGCTGTCTCGTAATCGGCGAGTGCCGCATTGGCGCGCGGAGGCGCGGCGCTTTCCAGAGCCAGCGCAAGTTCGCCAAGCACAGACGCCGCGGATCGACGGATGGCTTGTACTGCGCTGCGCAACGGCGCCGAATCGCACGCCGATTGCAGATCGGCCAGCGCGAACAATTCGATGCGGATGCGCTCGGCCAGTTCCGTCAGCACCCGGAACGCTTCGACCGCGCGGCCATGTGCGCGTCCTTCGCCCAGCAGCAGGGTTTGCAGGTCGTTGAGCGAAGGCGGGAACGCAATCGCTTCGCCGTGCTCGACGGGCGCGCGCGCCACGCTGCCAAGGTCGCGCAGGGCGGATGTCAGTGCGAGACGTTCCGGACGATAGCGTTGCAGTGGCCACGCCATGATCGCGAACAACGTCTGCAGCGCGCCGCCGGCAAGGATCAACGCAGCCACCCCGAGTGCCTGCGTGGGTGGTGCGGGTTCGGCGCCCAGCACGACCAGCAGGATCATGCTGGTCAATCCGATCCGGGTGGCGTGCGGGCCGATCGCGACCAGCAACGCGGCGGCGAATCCCCACAGCGCCACGACGATCACCATCGCGTTCGGCCAGTGCCCGACCGTCGCGCCGGCGAATGCGGCAATGCCCGCGACCAGCGAGGTCAACAGCATGCGTTGCAAGCGCAGCCGATACGGGCCCGGTTGATCCGCGAACATGCAGTTGAGTGCGCCGGCGGAAATGCCGAGGGCCGCCCCGAGATGCTGCGTCAGTGCGCCGACCACGAGCGGTAATACGATCGCTGCGGTGTTGCGCAGCGCCACCGTCGATGGGACATCGCACTTGCCGGTGTGTACCAGCGTATGCAGCAACGGGCGGTGTTGCAGGCGTGCGGCGAGGCTCATGCGCGCATTGTGCCTGATTGAAAACCGGGGTCGAAAACCGGGGTCGGAGTGCGCTTTCGATGCGCCATGCCATGGACTGGGCAACCCGGATTTCGAAAGTGCACTATGCCCCGGTTTTCACGGTGGCCAACCACGCGTCGTGGTAAAACGTGATGCCGTTTCGCTATCTTGCTGCGCTTGCATTCGCCGCATCCGCCGTTTAGGGTGCCTTTCGGCCCCGCGTCGCGGGTGCGGGGGAAATCCGCATGATCAGAGTGGTGTTGGTTGACGACCACGAACTGGTGCGCTCGGGCTTCGGCCTGATTCTTTCCGGGCAGTCCGACATGGAGGTCGTGGGCGAAGCCGGCAATGCGGAAGATGGATTGCGGTTGATCCGCGCCGAGAAACCCGACGTGGCGTTGATCGACGTGCACATGCCGGGCATGAGTGGCATCGAGTTGACCGAACGCGTGCAGCGCGCGGACCTTGCCACCCGTATCGTCATTCTCACCATCGTGCAGGATGCGCAATTTCCGCGTCGCCTGCTGCAATCGGGCGCGCTCGGTTACCTGACCAAGGGTTGCGCCGCCGAGGAACTGTTGCGGGCGGTGCGCGCGGTTGCGCAGGGGCGGCGCTATCTCGACACCACCGTCGCACGCGAAATGGCGCTGGCGGCAGTGGACGGCGAGGATTCGCCGCTGGAGTCGTTGTCGTCGCGCGAACTGGAAGTGGCGCTGATGCTGGCGCGCGGACTGGCTGTCAATGAAGTCGCCAGCCAGTTGCATTTGAGTGCCAAGACCGTGTCGACCTACAAGCAGCGCCTGTTCGAGAAGTTGGGCGTCGCGCATACGATCGCGCTGGCGCACCTGTTGTCGGCGCACAACTTGCTGGGTGATGGTTCATTGGGTGGTCGTCCCTGACCGTTGTGCCGATCAACGCATCAAGCGTAGGCCGGATCAAGCCGCTTCAGCGGCGGATCGGGCGCTGCGCGCCTTGATCCGCCCTACAGCTTACTCCTGCGGTTTGTCAGGTTGACCGGCAGTCGCCGGCGGAGTCGCCGGCGCCGATGCAGCGGGTGCCTTGGGCAACATGCCCGGCGCGAGCATCGGCCGGATCGCGCCCGACAACGGACGTGGCGTCGGAATGGCCGGATGCCGCGCTGGCGACTGCGTAGCGGGCTTGGCCGACGGCGGCGCGGCAAACAACGAAGGTGTCACCGGCTCCTGTTTCGCGACTGGTGCTGGTGGTGGTGCGATGGTCGGTGTAACCGGAACCGCGGGAGGAGGCGTCGGGAGCGGCATCGTTGCCGGCGTGGCTGGGGCGGAAACTGACTCCACGGGCCTCGGTGTTGCAGGCGCAGGGGCGACAACCGGTTGCGCGGCGACGCTCGGTGTTGCCGCGATCGCCGGAGCCGGAGCGGGCTTTACGGGGATGCTCGCGGTTGGTGCCGACGACGATGAATCGCCCGCAGTGATGGCCGCTGGTGTTTGCGGAGCCGCAGGCGCGGCGGCTGCCGTGTCAGGTTTGTGCGCAGGCGTCGCGAACAGCGATCCGGAATCCGATGCGTGTTCGGGCGGTTTGGCAGGTGTCGGCGGCGACGCTTCGGCCGATGCTGCAGCCGATGCACGGCGTCGCGGCTCGGATGCGTGCGCTTCGGTCGCGTGGTCTGGTGCAGGACTGGACGGCGCGCTGCCGCGATCGGCGTCTTCATCGTCGATGTCGCGCGCTGGTGCGGCGGATGCGGCGCCGTTCTGCGGCGTACCGGCATGTTTGCGACGGCGGCCACCGCGACGGCCACGGCGGCGTTTGCCGTTGCCGGATGTCGTCGCCGTGGCGTCTGTTGCAGAGGTGGGAGCGGCGCTCGCGGTGTTTGTTTCCGCGGCGGCCGTCTGCGTTTCCGCGGATTTTTCCGCAGCAGCGGGTACCGCCGCGGGGTTCACGTCGGCGGCGTGCGGTGCTTCATGTTGCTTCACGCTCGCGGCTTCATCGTGCGCGGCGGGCTTGGGGGCCGTCTGGGTGCGCGATTCGCTGGCGGGTTTCGGTGTCGCCGATGCCGCCGATTTCGCTGGCTGGCGCGACTGGCGCTGCGGCTCTTCAGCACGCGGCTTGTTCGATTTCGCCTGCGATGACTTCGACTGTTGCGGGTTCTGCTGACGCGAACGCCGTGAATCGCCATCACGGTCATGACCGTTGCGGCGCGAACCATTGCGCGACGACGCCTCGGAAGAACGCCGCTCGGAACCGCGTTCGCGTCGGGTGCTGTTGCCGCGTTGCGATGTGCGCGATTCACGTGCGGGTTCGACCATGATCGCCTCGGACGCGGGCGCATTGCGGAACCAGCCGAACAGGCGTCCGAGCAAGCCGCTCGAAGCGGCAGGCAGGGCGGCGGCGGGTGTTGCGGTCGGTGCAACTGCGGCCGGCGCGGGTTCTTCGCGCAGCGGCATCGGAGTGGCGCGCTGGATGCCGCTGACGGCGGGCTCCTCGCCGTGCACGACCACGCCCATGCGCGGTTGTGGCGTGGCGGCCACTTCGGTCAACCGTTCGTAGCTCGGCTTGGCATGTTCACCCATCTCGCTTTCACGGATGCGGGTGATTTCCAGGTGCGGCGTTTCCAGGTTCTGGTCAGAAACCAACACCACGTGCACCTTGTGGCGCAGTTCGATCTCGACCACGCTGGAACGTTTTTCGTTGAGCAGGAAGTTGGCCACGCGCGCGGGCGCCTGCACCAGCACTTGCCCGGTGTTTTCCTTCATCGCGTTTTCTTCGATCAGCCGCAGCGCCGACAGCGACAGTGATTCGATGCCGCGGATACGGCCGTGGCCGTCGCAGCGCGGGCACACGATCTGCGTGGATTCCTCGAGGCTCGGGCGCAGCCTTTGCCGGGAAAGCTCCAGCAAGCCGAAGCGCGAAATGCGTCCGATCTGCACACGCGCGCGGTCCAGCTTCAGCGCATTGCGCACTTTGTCTTCGACTTCGCGCTGATGGCGCGAGTTTTCCATGTCGATGAAGTCGATCACCACCAACCCGCCGAGGTCACGGATGCGCAACTGGCGCGCGATCTCGACCGCGGCCTCGCAGTTGGTGTGGAACGCGGTGTCCTCGATGTCGCTGCCCTTGGTCGCGCGCGCCGAGTTGATGTCGATCGAGGTCAGCGCTTCGGTCGGGTCGATCACGATCGAGCCGCCCGACGGCAGCCGCACATTGCGGTCGTAGGCGCTCTCGATCTGGGTTTCGATCTGGTAGCGCGTGAACAGCGGCGCGTCATCGCTGTAGAGCTTCAGCTTGCGCAGGCTGTTGGGCATTACCTGCTGCATGAACTGCTTCGCGTCTTCGTATAGCGCCGGTTCGTCGATCAGGATTTCGCCGATGTCGGCGCGCAGGTAATCGCGCAGCGCGCGGATGAACAGCTTGGATTCCTGGTAGATCAGGAACGGTGCGGATTTGTCCGCGGCAGCTTCGGAGATGGCCTTCCACAGTTGCAGCAGGTAGTCCAGATCCCACTGCAATTCCTCGGCGTCGCGGCCAACACCGGCGGTGCGCACGATCAGGCCCATCTCCTCGGGCACCGCGATATGCCCCAAGGCCTCCTTCAGCGCCTGGCGGTCTTCGCCTTCGATGCGGCGCGACACGCCGCCGGCGTTGGGGCTGTTCGGCATCAGCACCATGTAGCGGCCGGCCAGCGAGATGTAAGTGGTAAGCGCGGCGCCCTTGTTGCCGCGTTCCTCTTTCTCGACCTGCACGATCAGTTGCTGGCCTTCCTTCAGCAGTTCGCGGATGCCGGCCTTGTTGTGGTCGACGCCGGGTTGGAAGTACTCACGGGAGATTTCCTTCAGCGGCAGGAAGCCGTGGCGGTCGGCGCCGTAATCGACGAAGCAGGCTTCGAGGGAAGGTTCGACCCGGGTGATGCGGGCCTTGTAGATGTTGGATTTTTTCTGTTCGCGGGAGGGGATCTCGAGATCGAGATCGTAGAGGGATTGGCCATCGACGATGGCCACACGCAACTCTTCGCGCTGAGTCGCGTTGATCAACATACGTTTCATTGTGAATTCCTTGAACGTCGCGGCGCGGAACGCGTCGTCGGCGGCGCCTTCATGGGGCGGCCGGCCGCTAGACGTGCCGCGCCTGGCGGCAGTCGCCGGATCCGAAAACCGGACCCGACAGGTGATGATTGGGTTTGTTCGCGTCCCCGGCGTCCCCCGGCCGTCATGGTGACGGTGGGCAAACGCCGACCCGAACGTTACGATTACAGGGTGCCGACTGCTCCCGGTCGGGAATGGCAGGCGGAGGCCTTGTCCGCGCGACGCACGGGTGCAGGTTCGCCCGTGTGGGGCCAGAGCCTGCTTGGCGCGGTCGCAATCCTATCATCGCAAAGGCAATTTTTTCAATGGCGACGGCAACTTCGGCCAAGGACTTCAGTTCGGTGCAAACCCTGGAGGTTGGCCCCGAGCGCGACGGGCAGCGGCTGGACAACTGTCTCGGGGCCTTGCTGAAGGGCGTTCCAAAGGGGCATATCTACCGTTTGCTCAGGACCGGCCAGGTGCGGGTGAACGGCCGCCGTGCCAAGCCGGATACCCGACTGGCGGCGGGAGATGCCCTGCGGATTCCACCGGTGCGGGTCGCTGAACGCCCGGAGGCCGGCACGCCGCCCGCGGCGATGTTGAATGAAATCCGTGCCGCGGTGATTTTCGAGGACAAGGATTTCCTCGTCATCGACAAGCCAGCCGGCATCGCCAGCCACGGCGGCAGCGGGATTGCGTTCGGCGCGATCGAGTTGTTGCGCGCAGCGCGCCCGAAGGATCACCTGGAACTCGCGCATCGGCTGGATCGCGACACCTCCGGCGTGCTGGTGTTCGCGCGCAGCCGGCGCGGGCTGACCGGCGTGCAGACGCTGATCCGCGATGGCGCGACCACCAAACAATACCTGTGTCTGATGACCGGCAGGCTCGCGCGCGCGAAATTCGACGTCAATGCACCACTGCGCAAATCGGTACTGCAAGGCGGCGAGCGGATGGTGCGGGTGGACGATGCAGGCAAACCGGCGCTGACGTTCTTCAAGCAGATCGAACGTTACCGCGACGCGAGCCTCGTCGAAGCGACTCTAGCCACCGGTCGCACCCATCAAATCCGCGTACACGCCGTGCATGCGGGCTATCCCTTGGCCGGTGACCCGAAGTACGGCGAGCATGAAGCCAACCAGCGTTTTCGCAAGCTCGGATTGAAGCGGCTGTTCCTGCACGCGGCACGCTTCGAATTCGAGCTGGGCGAGAACGCCTACAGTTTTTCCACGCCGCTGCCGGATGACTTGCGCGCGGTGCTGGATCGAATGTAGGGGCGAGCTGCTCGCGACCCACGATTTCTTCCCCCTTCGCTGGCGAAGGGGGATTGAGGGGGATGGCTTTTGATCTTCGTGCAGTGCCATCCCCCCGCGCGCGTTGCGCGCGACCCCCTTCACTTCGCGAAGGGGGTGTCTGCGCCGCTGCTAGAATTGCGGCCTTTCGCGAATCAAGGAACGACGCATGAAACTCACCATCTTCGGGACCGGCTATGTCGGCTTGGTGACTGGCACCTGCCTCGCCGAGATGGGCAACCACGTGCTGTGCATGGACGTGGATGCAGACAAGATCGTGCGTCTCGAGCGCGGTGAAATTCCGATATTCGAGCCGGGGCTCGAACCGCTGGTCGAGCGCAACTTCGAGGCCGGCCGGCTGGCATTCACCACCGACGCCGCGAAAGCCGTCGCGCATGGCGAGGTCATCTTCATCGCGGTCGGCACGCCGCCCGACGAGGATGGCAGCGCCGACCTCAGATATGTGCTGGCTGTTGCCCGCAGCATTGGTGAGCACCTTGATCGTTACGCCGTCGTCGTCGACAAATCCACCGTGCCGGTTGGTACCGCCGACCGCGTGCGCGCGGAAATCGGGGCTGCGTTGCAGGTGCGCGGGGCCAAGGTCGAATTCGACGTGGTCTCCAATCCGGAATTCCTGAAGGAAGGCGACGCGGTCAACGATTGCATGAAGCCCGACCGCATCATCGTTGGCGCCTCGTCGCTGCGCGCGATCGAAACCGTGAAGAATCTCTACGCGCCGTTCAACCGCAACCATGAGCGAATCGTGGTGATGGACGAACGCTCGGCCGAGCTGACCAAGTACGCAGCCAACGCGATGCTGGCCACCAAGATCAGTTTCATGAACGAGGTTGCCAACATCGCCGAACGCGTGGGTGCGGACGTCGAGATGGTGCGCCACGGCATCGGTGCCGACCCGCGCATCGGCTACCACTTCATCTATCCCGGCACCGGTTACGGTGGCTCGTGTTTTCCGAAGGACGTGCAGGCGCTGGAACGCACCGCGCACCAGCACGACTATGAGGCGCGCCTGCTGGGTGCGGTGGAAGCGGTCAACCGCGACCAGAAACGCAAATTGTTCGACCTGATCGGCCGGCATTTCAATGGCGAGCTGCGCGGCAAGACCATCGCGTTATGGGGGCTGGCCTTCAAGCCCAACACCGACGACATGCGCGAGGCGCCCAGCCGGGTGCTGATGGAAGCCTTGTGGCAGGCCGGCGCCAAGGTGCGTGCATTCGATCCACAAGCGGGCGGCGAGACGGCGCGGATTTACGGCACGCGTGATGACCTGATGCTTTGCGACGACCCTTGGGCTGCGCTCGAAGATGCCGACGTGCTGGCGGTGGTGACCGAATGGAAGGTGTTCCGTAGTCCGGATTTCGCGCGCATCAAGTCGTCGCTCAAGACACCGGTGATTTTCGATGGCCGCAACCTGTACGATCCCGCCATGGTCGAAGCAGTGGGGTTGGCCTATTACGGCATCGGACGCGGACGCAGCGCGGGCATACCGGAGGATTGATCATGTCGACGCCGCCAGACGAGCGCATGAACGAACTGGAGTTGAAGCTGACCTTCCTCGATGATGCGGTGGCTTCGTTGAACGACAGCGAGGTCCAGCAATCGCAACGGCTGCTGAAACTTGAAAACGCCCTGACCGAATTGCGCCGGGAACTCTCGGCGTTGCGCACCAGTCTGGCCGATGATGTGCATGACGAGCCTCCGCCACCGCATTATTAGTGCGTTATTGGTGCGATCATCCCTGATCGCTGCGCACTGGATGGAATCGCGCGCCGGATGATTTTGATTTTTGCGACACCAGAGCGGCCATCCATGGCCTGACTTTCCACAAAAGCCGCTTCGTGTGGGGTGCTTCGAGAATGCGTTCGTCTCATGGGAAATTTACGGCCATCCATGGCCTTACTTTTCACGACAGCCGCTTCGGTCGGAATGTCGATAAGACCGCGTCAGAGCGGAATCGTAGGTTGGGCTGAGCAGCGCGAAGCCCAACAGTGCGCTGAACAGGCGCGGCACGTTCCGCTGGCAACGCGAAGCCCAACAACCCGGTTCAACATCAACTTCAACGTAAACGTTATCTCATCATCCGTTTCGCCATGAGTGAATCCCTGCGAGATCAATTGCTGAAGGCCGGCTTCAAGCCATCGCCGAAGGCCAAACCCGCCAAGCACGTCCGGCACAAGCCGGCGGTACACAAGCCGCGCGAACCGGGGGAACCCGATCTTGCGCAAGCATTCGCCATGCGCGCGAAAGCCGACCGTGCCGAGCGCGAAGCTGCCGAACGCGAGGCGCGCGAGAAAGCCGCGGCGAAAAAGGAACGCAAGCGCAAGTTGCAAGGACTGCTCGGCGGCAAGGCGCTGAATCGCGATGATGCCGAGCAGGTTCGCAATTTCGAGTACGCAGGCAAGATCCGTCGCCTCTACGTGACCAGGGAACAACTCGCGCAGCTCAATGCGGGCGATCTCGGCATCATCATGCACGGCGGTCGCGCCCTGCTGGTTTCGCGTGACGTCGCCCTGGCTGCCCAAATCATCGCAGCGGATGCTGTCGCCTTGCTGTTGGAGCCCGGTGCATCGGTAGCAGACGACGGAGTCCCCGACGACCTGGTGTGGTGACGAAGGGAGCTTGCGCAGGGTGGAACCGGTGCCAGTAGGGCGGAATCGGCGCAGCCACACTACCCTTATGCGATCCTGCTTGGCAGCGGCGATGTGGCGCGTGCACTGAGCGCGGCCAAAGGCGACGAACCGGGCATGCAGTTCACGCGCGTGAGCCTGTTGAGCTACCAGCACAAGTACCGGGGAGCGCTGGCGCTGCTCGACGCGATTCCGGACACGCCAGACAATTTTCGGTTGGTCAACGGCGGTTCCAAGGCACTGCAGCAGGCTGATCTGTATCGCTGGATGGGCGAGCCGGCCAAGGCGAGACCGCTAAGGCGCTGGCCGCGCTGCGCTCGCAACTCACGCAGTCGGAGAAAGAACACAACCGGTATCTCGCGGAAGTCTGGACGAGTGTCGCCGACGCCGAACTTGGCTTGGGCCACACGCAGCAGGGTATCGCAGCGATCGAGCACTCGCGCGCGGCGGCTGCAGGGACCAAATCCATTGGACCCTATCTGCGCACGTACATCATGCAATTGAATGCGGGTCTGTACGCCGAAGCCCGCCGCGTCGATCTCGCGGTGCGGCTGCTCGAGAAAACCCTGGCGGCAGCCGGCATCGGCGAAAGTTACTCGCCAGTGG
>JBOHYW010000074.1:0-16683 GCA_050738155.1 Rhodanobacteraceae bacterium | reverse complement strand
TCGGAGAACCGATCCTGGATCAGCGCTTGAGCGGCGAGCATGGACAAAGTCTGGGCGGCCATCCTGGTGTCATGGCGCTTGCTTGCGTCGCTCAGCAATGCCTGTTCGGTTTGCCCAGCCTGCTTGACCTGATCGGTATGCGCCTCGGCTTCACCCAACCGCAGGCGGCACGGCAGAAAGTCGGGGTCTTCCTTTGCACATAGCGTGAAGTACGGTTTGGCATCGGTCCAGCGGCCGTGGCTGCCGGCATCCATGCCGCGTGCGAAGGTCTCGGCCAGGTAGATGTCCTTGGGCGGTCCGGACAATGTTGGCTGGTTGACCGGACCCAGCCCCACTACCGTGCGAATGCGCGGCACGGCTTGCACCGCAAGTTTGGCCGGGTCGGCACCATCCAGCACGAGCTTGCTTGGCCGCTTCGCGTTGGCTGAATCGATCCGCAAATCCAGCTCGTAGAGCTTCGCGCCGAGTTTGCGCAAGGTCGGGCTGACGAGAATGCCGGCACCGGTAACGAACCGGACATGTTCGGCGCGGCTCTGGCCTTTGGGTACGGTGAATTTCCATGCTTTCGCGATGGTGCGCTGGTTGACCGCCAGCATGTCGTCGTGGCTTTCCAGCAGGCTGCCGATCAAACCGGGCACGCCATTCACCGTCCACGCAAGGGTAGCCTCGCCGGTGTCGTTTTGCAGCGGCAGCACGGCCACGCGCGGCGGTTGTGGCGTGGCAGATGCGCGGTCGTGGTGCACGATCGCGAAACCGAGCACGATGGCGGCCAACACCGCGCACGCACCCGCCCACAGCATGCGCGAGTGCCGACGGGGCGACGGCAAAGGGGCGGGGGCCGCGGTGGTTTCGGGGGGACGTGGCGCAGCCAGGGATTGCGCTTCGTCGTTCAGCCCATCGACTGGCGCGATCCACTGCAGTCCGCGCCCGTACACGGTGCGGATGACTGCCTGGTGTTCGCCGTCGTCGTTGAATACGCGCCGCGCCTTGTACACCAGTTGGCTCAGCGCGGCATCGGTGACCGGGCGTTTGCCCCACAAAGCGGTGACGATTTCCTGCTTGTCCAGCGCGCGCTGGCGATTTTCCAGCAGCAGCAGGATCAGGTCGAAGACCTTGGCTTCCAGTTCGACCGGTTCACCGTCGCGCAGCACGCGTCGCGATCCGGCGAGGATCGCGTAATCCCCGCATCGATAGGCGGCCGATGCTGCGTCCCCCGACATGTCCCCTCCCGTGGATCCGCTGCCGTTTTCCGCGGCGGCGCGCCTTTCCTTTTACCACAAATACCCCGAGAGGTTGACCCGGCTGGGTGCGGCGCGCGGCCGCGACCGGGACTCAGCGGGGCACGCGATAGCCGCCCGGCACGCCGTGCGGTGACAGCGTCAATTGCCACAACTGGTCGCGGCGGGTGCGGAAGGTCGCGGCCGAGCCACAGATGTAGTAGCGCCACATGCGGCGGAAACGTTCATCGTAACGCGGGTTGTTGGCCGACAATTCCGGCCATGCCGCGTCGAAATTGGCGAGCCACGCCATCAGGGTCTTGTCGTAGTCGGCGCCGAAGTTGTGCCAGTCCTCGACCACGAACAGGTTCTCGAGCGCCGGCGTGACTTGCGCGGCGGCCGGCACCATCGAATTCGGGAAGATGTATTTCTCGATCCACGGGTCGGGTCGTGACGGCGTGGAGTTGACGCCGATGCAATGCAGCACCGAAAGCCCGTCGTCTTTCAGGCAGCGTTTGCAGACTTCGAAATAGGTGCGGTAGTTTTTCCAGCCGACATGTTCGAACATGCCGATCGAATACACGGCATCGAATTTTTCCTCGACGTCGCGGTAATCCTGCAGGCGGATTTCGACCGGCAGCCCCTTGCACAACTCGCGCGCGAATTGCGCCTGCTGCTCCGATACGGTGACGCCGACCCCCGACACGCCGTATTGCTCGGCAGCGTATTTCAGTGCCTCACCCCAGCCACAGCCGATGTCGAGGATCTTCATGCCGGGCTTCAATTGAAGTTTGCGGCACACCAGGTCGAGCTTGGCCGCCTCGGCGTCGTCGAGATTGTCGGCGTCCTTCCAGTAGCCGCATGAATACACCAGCCGCTGGCCGAGCATTTTCGTGAACAGATCATTGCCGATGTCGTAGTGCGCCTTGCCGATCTTGAACGCCTTGCGACCGCGCTGCATGTTGAGGAAACGTGCCCGCAGGTGCGCACGCAGCGCGTCGAAATCCTTCAGGTGTTCATCGAGGTGCGCACCCAGCACGTGGTAGAAGAATTCGTCGAGCGAAGGCGTATCCCACCAACCATCCATGTAGGCTTCGCCGAGGCCCAGCGAACCGTGTGCGAAGGCGCGTGCGAACACGCGTTGGTCGTGTACCTTGAGATCCCACGGACGATCGCCGTCGATGCGCACGTCGGCGTGGTCGAGCAGCTTTTGCGCTTTTTCCCGCAACGCCTGGTCGTGGCGAGACAAATGTGTGGGTTCGGTGTTGGCCGTCATGTCGTTCATGCTGCACTCCCGTTGCGAGGACGTAGGCTCCACAACAGAGGGCACGCCGCGAGCTGCAATACCAGGGCCGCGATGACCGTGTAGAGCGGATTCCAATCGTACAACACACCGAGCAGGATGCTCCCCGCGAACCATGCGCTGCCGTAAATGGCGTTGAACACGCCCATTACCGTGGCGCGCCGCTCGCGCGGGATGCGTTGCGCGACGGCCGCGCGGAACAGCGAGTCGTGCGCACCGAAACCGACGCCCCACAGCGCCATGCCGACGACCGCGGCCCACGGGCCGCCGAGAAATACCAGCGGCGCATACAACGCCGGTACCAGCGTGGTCCACAGCAGTACCGAGAGGCCGCGACGATCGAACAGCTTGCCGAGAATGAGTGCGGTCGCGCCGCCGGCAAGGCTCGCCAGTGCGTACAGGGTCGGCACTACATCGTTCGCAACGATGTGATCACGCGCGAAATGGAACGCGATCAAGGCGAAGTCGGAGTAGCCGGCCGCAATCAACGCGGTCGCGGCGAGGAATATCTTGAGATCACGCAAGGCACGTGCATCGGACACCTGTGGCGCCGGCGTTGCGTCGAGTTCCTGTGGCTGCGGAAATTTCATGCGCGCGATTGCCAGGGTCGCGAGCGCGCCCAGCGCCGGCAGCAGCAGCCATGCGAAGGCGTGCCGGTAGCCCTGATTCAATCCATGATGATGCAGAAACAGCACCAGCGCCGCGATCAATGGTCCCAGCACTGCGCCGGTCGAATCCAGCGCCTCGTGCAGGCCGAACGCCCAGCCCGCACCACCCATGTCTTTCGCGGCATAGGAAAGCATCGCGTCGCGCGCCGGCGTGCGCAGTGCCTTGCCGCTGCGTTCCAGAATGACCAGGCCGGCGGCGACCGGCCAGTTGCCCGCGAGCGCCAGTGCCGGCACCGCCAGCAGGTTGATCGCATAACCGACGATGGTGATCGTCCAGTAGCGCTGGGTCTTGTCGGCGAGTACGCCGGTGAACAGGCGCAGCACGTAGCCCAGCAGTTCGCCGCCGCCCGCGACCAGCCCCACGATCGCACCGGTCGCGCCCAGCGTGCCGAGGAACGGCCCCCAGATCGAACGCGAACCCTCGTAGGTCATGTCGGCGAACAGGCTGATCACGCCGATCAGCACGACGAAAAACAGCGCACGCTTCGCCGCGGCGCGTGACGTCGGTGTGGCGGAGGCGGGCGTGGATTTGTCGGTGTGCGGCATCAGAGCCTGTCTTGAAATTCCGTTCGCGTCGAGCGCAGCTCCACGAAGTCGAAACACGTGGACATGCAGATTTTTGCGCCCTTCGACTTCGCGCCCGTGGCGCTGCGTTCAGAGTCTGCCCTGGGCCCGATCCGGGGGCGAACGGACTCTCAAGAAGCCTTTCGGCGTCACTCGCCGCCCAGCGTGCCGAATTCGGTCGGCAACATCGCGTAAAATATCTGCAGGTTTTCCTCGCGTACACGGTCGAGCATCCTGTCGGCCAACTCGTGTGTCACCACGAAATCGATGCGCACCGTTTCCTGTCCGGCCAGTTCCAGAAAATGCGCTTCGTGGGTGACGCCGTGGCGTCCGTAACCCGCGATCGAACGGAACGCGGTGCCGCCGGCGAGACCAAGTTTTTTGCCTTCCGCGAGCAACCAGTCGTACAGCAAGACGCCGCCGTGACGGCGGTTTTCGTGCACGAAGAAACGCAGATACACGCCTTGGGTTGGGGTGGGATCGTTCATGCGAAGTTCCTCAGCAGGGCCTGCGTCAGCGCGAAGCCGACCAGCGTCATGCCCAGTGTGCCGATGACGTGCAGCCCGATCATCGCTGCGGTCCAACCGTATTGTCCGCGCAGCAGCAGGGTGACCGTTTCGCCGGAGAAGGTCGAAAAGGTGGTGAGCCCCCCCAGAAACCCGGTGGTGACGAACACCCGCGTTTCGGGCGAGAGCGACTGGAATTGCGCGAATGCGCCGAGGATCAGACCCATCAACAGGCCGCCGAGCAGGTTGGCAGCCAATGTACCCAATGGCACGGTCGGAAAGATCGGGTTGAACCAGACACCGAACAGATAGCGCAGGCAGGCGCCGAGAAAGGCGCCGCAACCGGTGGCGAGCAGGGCGTAGATGAGCATCTGTCGATTCCTTGCAGGTGGTCGGGAATCGTGCGCGTCAGTCGCTAGTCAGAAGGCAACGGCCACACGCCGGAATCCCGGTCGCGTAGGCATCATCAGCCGATGTTCCGGCGGTTCGAAGAGGCATGCCATCTCTTGTATTGGGGGCGTATGGTAGCCGGGCGTTGGCGGGAAAGGTAGGGGCCGGCGTGCCGGCGACCGGTCGCGCGCGCACGCGCTCCTACAACAATCTCCGCGCTTCCAGAAAAGCCCGCGCGTCCTCGGCATCTTGTTCGAACCAGGCACGCGCGGAACCGAGCCGGAACGAGTAACCCCATGCGTCCATGTCAGCGAAGGCGCGCTCGCGGCCGAAGCCGGGCAGGTCGTTGGCCAGTACGATCTGCAGGTAACAGGTCGCGTCTTCCTCCTCCTGCGAATCGCTGGCGTCGGTATGGATGGACGCACGCCGCGCGGGATCGGCAACCAGCAGATGGCAGGCTTCGTGCAGCAGCGAGTGCAGTGGCGTGTCGGCGCGCGCATAGACTTTCGACGCGATCACGCCGGCTTCGGGCTCACCCCAGTAGCTGCCGGGGATCGGTGCGCCGTCCTCGACCCGCACCAGTTCGAGGCTGTGTCGGGCGAGCAGAGCGGCGGCCGCGTCGAAGCCGGTGTCGGAGATGCGCAGGACATTCGTGGTGACAGGAGATTCGTGCATGGCCGGTATTTCGTGAGCGATTGCCGGCTCCGGCCTTCGGCCTTGAGCCGGCCTACGGAAGCACAATCGTAGGCCGGTTCAAGGAGCGTAGCGACGGAACCGGCGGCAGAACCGAAGCCTCACCCACCGGTCCCCGTCGCGCCGCCAACTTCCGGCAACGCCACCGACAATTCCAGCACTTCGCCGTCGTTGTTGCGCTCGAGATTGATCTGGACCGCGTCGGCGTCGACATGCACGTATTTGCGTATCACTTCCAGCAATTCGTTGCGCAACAGCGGCAGGTAATCCGGACCACCGCGGCTCGCGCGTTCCTGCGCGACGATGATGCGCAGGCGCTCGCGCGCGATGTTGGCGGTGTTCTTGGGACGCGGACGCAGAAAATCGAGCAGACTCATACGTCCTCCTCAGGTTCCGAACATGCGCTTGAGGAAACCTTTCTTGGGCGCATCGAGGAAACGCATGGATACCTCGTCGCCGAGCAGGCGTGCAACCGCGTCGGCATACGCCTGTCCCGCGATGGAACCGGCGTCGTGGATCACCGGTACGCCGGAGTTGGACGCCGCCAGCACCTGTTCCGATTCCGGGATCACGCCGAGTACGGGGATGCCAAGGATTTCCTCGACATCATTGACGCTCATCATTTCGCCGGCTTCCACGCGTACCGGGTTGTAGCGGGTCAGCAACAGGTGCTGCGGGCCGGGGCCTTCGCCGCGTTCGGCGCGGCGGGTCTTGGAGGACAAAAGGCCGAGGATGCGATCGGAATCGCGCACGCTGGAAACCTCGGGGTTTACCACTACCACCGCGCGATCGGCGAAGTACATCGCCAGATGCGCGCCCTTTTCGATGCCGGCGGGTGAGTCGCAGACGACGTAATCGAAGCCATCCGCGGCCAGTTCCCCCAACACGCGTTCGACGCCTTCCTGGGTCAGCGCGTCCTTGTCGCGGGTCTGCGAGGCCGCCAGCACGTACAGGTTGTCATGGCGCTTGTCGCGGATCAGCGCCTGCTTCAGCGAAGCCTCGTTCTGGATCACGTTGACGAAGTCATACACGACGCGGCGTTCGCAGCCCATGATGAGATCGAGGTTGCGCAGGCCGACATCGAAATCGATGACCGCGACCTTGTGGCCGCGCTGGGCGAGTCCTGCGCTGAGCGAGGCGGACGACGTGGTCTTGCCGACGCCGCCCTTGCCGGAGGTGATCACGATGGTTTCGGTCAAGGGAGATTCTCCGAGCGTGTGGTGCAGTGGCGTTGGTGTTGCCGAGAGGGTAGCGGACGTGCCGGCGATTATTCCGGTGCAGCGATGAATGCCGGGTGTCACAACGCGGCGATTTGCAGTTTGCCCGGTTTTGAATGGTCGTGGTCGAGCCAGATCTGCACGGGGCGACCGGCAAATTCCTTCGGCAGTTCCTCGAATACCCGATAGTGGCCTGCGATCGATACGATCTCGGCGCGGAACTCGCTGCAGAAGATGCGCGAGGTCGTGTCCCCGAGTGCGCCGGCGAACGCCCGCCCGCGCAAACTTCCGTACACATGGATGTTGCCGTCGGCCAATACCTCGGCGCCGTTGGCGACCGTGCCGACCACCACCAGGTCCGCGCCTTGTGCGTAGACCTGCTGGCCGGTGCGGATCGGCTGGTGGTGTTGCACGGTGGCCAACGTGGTTGCCGTGGCGGGTGTTTCCGGTGCGGCGCTTTGTGGTGCGGGGCGTGTTTCGGCGCTGGCGGGTGCGGGGCGTTCCGCATGTTCGTAGGCGGCGCGGAATTTCGCGATCAGCGGCAAGCCGAGCCGGCGCGACAGTTCGTCGGTGGCGCTGTCACCGTAGGCGAGGCCCACCGGCAGCATGCCGACGGCGCGCACCGCATCGAGCAACGCGCTCACTTCGGTGTCGGGCGGTTGCGCGGACAGGAACGACAAATCCACCACCACCGGTGCGCGCTCGAACAGTGCCGGCGCTTCGTGCACGCGGACTTCCAGCGCTGCGCGCAGCGCCTCGGGATCGGTGTTGCGCACACGCACGTTGGCGATGCCGACCTGGCCAAAGCGCAGGTCGGCGGCTTCCAGCAGGTCGGGCGCGGCACCCGAGGCGCGCGCGTTCATGCCTGCCCCGCGGCGCGCAGCGTCTGGTCGACCGGCAAGGCGCGCGGCGCCAGCCAGGGCAGGTCGGGCAGACTGCCCGGGTAGGCATCGCGCACGTACGGGTAGCTGCACAATTCCTTCAGCAACAGGCTTACCCGGCGGCCGGATTCCGGCATCACCTGCTGGCCGGCCTCGTGGAAGCCGAAAGTGCCGTGGAACAGCACCGAAACATCGTCACGCGGTTCCAGGAATACTTCGCAGGCGAGGTTGGGCGAGCGCACTTCGGCGTAACTTTGCACGTCGCTGTAGAACAGGCGGCCGAGGCCGTGGCCACGATGCAGGTCGCCGATCACCACGCGATCGATATAGATGAACGAATCGCACTGCTCGCGGAACCAGTGGAAGTTGGAGCTGGCGTGCGGCGTTGCGTCGCGCAGCGCGATCAGGAAGCCGGCCAGGTGGCCGTCCATTTCGGCGACGCGAAAGTAATCGGCGTGGCGGTAGAAACCGTCCAGTTGCGCCGCTTCCATCGGCAGGATGGAAGCGCCAGCGGTGTTGTTGAGCCCGAGGATCGCGGCAAGGTCGCTGGCGCGCACGTCGCGGAGGGTCAGGTTCGGTGAATACGTCATTGTATGCAGGCTTCCGGTACCTCGGGGCCGGCCATCGCGGCCCTCGGCTCCCCATTATCGCATGACCCGTGCCGGGTGGTCTCTGGCAGCGACCTGTGGCGATGGCGCTTGCGCTATGATCGGTGCGTGCGTCGTTCACATTTCAGTCCAATTTCCTTGTTGCGGTACGCGGGTCTGATCACCTACGCGTGCGTGGGCGTGCCCCTGATCCAGCGCGACTGGATGCTGAACAACCTGTCCGAGGCACGCAGCCTGGTGCACATGGCACGCGCGCTGCACGCGCAGAACCACCGGGACATCCTGCTTTGGGCTGCCAGCTACGTGATTTTCGGCGTGGTGTACTGGCTGTTGACCCGCGATTTGGGCTCGCGCCGCTACTGGGGGGCACGGCTGCTCGGCCTGCTGGTATTGACCTGCGCGGCACTGGTGATCATGGCATTCAGCGCCAGCGGCCTCGGCGTGATGCTGCTGGTGGTGGTGGGCATGGTGTTGCCGTGGCTGTTGCCACTGTCGGGGGCGATCACTTGGCTGGTCCTGCAAAACGTCGCGTGCATTCCGGTGTTCATGGCGTTCCTGCATTTCACGCCGGGCAAAGCCGTGCTGCAGGCCGGTTTGTACCTGGGCTATTCGGTATTGGCGTTTGTCGCATCCGAAGTCGCGCGCCAGCAGGCCGATGCGCGCGAAGAACAGCGCCGCCTCAATTCGGAACTGCGCGCCACGCGTGCGTTGCTGGCCGAATCCAGCCGCATCTCCGAACGCATGCGCATCGCGCGTGAACTGCACGATCTGGTCGGTCATCACCTGACCGCGCTCAGCCTCAACCTCGAAGTGGCCGGGCATCTGGTGGAGAACTCCGCGGCCGGCGAGCACGTCACGCGGGCGCGTTCCACCGCACGCCAATTGCTGGCGGACGTGCGGGAAGTGGTCAGCGAACTGCGCGACGACGAGGGCATCGAGCTCACCGCCGCGCTGCGCGATCTGATCGAAGGCGTGCCGGGGCTGGAAGTGCATCTCGAGTTGCCGCCACGTTTTGCGGTTGCCGATTCGCGGCGCGCGCAGGTGCTGTTGCGTTGCACCCAGGAAATCATCACCAACGCCGTGCGGCATGCCCGCGCGCGCCATCTGTGGCTGCGCTTCGAGGAAGACGTCGGCGGCATGCTGGTGTTGAAGGCGCGTGACGATGGTCGTGGTGCGGCCGACCTGAAGCCCGGTAACGGACTCACCGGCATGCGCGAAAGGCTGGCGGAGATGGGCGGTCGGCTGGTGGTGCACACCGAGCGCGATCACGGATTTGCGCTGGAAGCCTCGCTGCCGATGGAAAATCCCGCATAATGGAAAGCGCGATGCGGATGCCGGCCGGCACTGTGGCATGTGGCGTGGAACGGGCTTTGTCGGCGTACGGCGACAGCAGGCGTTATCGGAGTAGCGGGGAACAACCATGATTTCAGTGTGTCTCGTGGACGACCAGACACTGGTGCGGCAGGGCATCCGCTCGCTGCTCGAGCTGTCGTCGGAAATCGAGGTGGTGGCCGAGTGCGCCGACGGCATCACGGCGCTGGAGGTGATTCCGAAAACCCGTCCCGACGTGGTTTTGCTGGACATGCGCATGCCGGGCAAGAGCGGCCTCGACGTGCTCAACACCTTTGCCGCCCAAGGCAAGGTGCCGCCGACCATCATCCTGACCACGTTCGATGATGACCAATTGGTATTGGCCGGCCTCAAGGCGGGCGCGCGCGGCTATCTGCTGAAGGATGTGTCACTGGAACAACTGGTCGACGCGGTCAGGACCGTTGCCAACGGAGGCTCGTTGATCGCGCCGGTGGTGACGCAACGCCTGCTGGCAGGGGTCGGGCGCATCCAGAACCAGTTCACCAGCCTCGGCCAACCCGATCCGTTGACCGAGCGCGAAACCGAAATCCTGCGCCTGATGTCGGGCGGCTACAGCAACAAGGAAATCGCCAATTCGCTGAAGGTTGCCGAGGGCACGGTCAAGAACCATGTCTCCAACATTCTTTCCAAGCTCGGCGTGCGCGACCGCACGCGTGCGGTGCTGAAGGCGTTGGAGCTTGGAATTGTCTAGGCGCCATGGACAACTTCACCGGTTCACCGTTTGCCCTTCGATACCTCGGGGCGAACGGTTACATGCTTGGTTCCGTTCGTGGTGAGGTATCGAACCATGCACGAGATCAACGCAAACCACCGATTCCGGCGGCAGCTTTGCGCCGACCTGCCGCGACCGGCAATTCCAGCATTGCCGGTGACCCGGTTCGCGCCTCGAAACAGGGGTGATGGCGCCGCGGCCACGAAATCGGTACCATCCGCCGTTCATCATTTGTTGTTGCATCGTGGCGCGCGATCCGCCGGGTTGTCCGACGGGCGCTGGCGCCGGCCATACGAACAAGCCGTCCGGAGACTTTTGGCATGACCCGTGTGCTCGAATTCATCGTTGCCGTCATCATTGTCTTCATCCTGGCCGTGATAGTGGGCGCGTTCCTGCCCAGTCACGCGCATATCGAGCGCTCGATCGAGATCAGCCATAACCCGCGCCACATCTACGACGTGTTGAACAACTTCCGACGCTTCCAGGATTACGTCGGCGGCAACCTGCAGTCGCAGGACCCGAACGTGAAGTTCGCGCTGTCCGGCCCGGCCTATGGTCCCGGTGCCACCATCAGTTGGACGGGCAATCCCAACACCATCGGCGACGGCAAGCTGGTCAACAAGTCCGGCAACATCGAGATCACCAACCAGAGCACGGTGACCTGGGATCTCAGCAACGACTGGCACGGCAAGAACAAGACGTTCACCCTGCAGGTCACGCCGCGACAGGGACAACGAGTCAGCACCGTCACGTGGTCATACGACGTGGACTATGGCTGGAACCTGATAGGCCGTTATTCGCAACTGTGGATCCACGGCGATCCGGCGTCGATGATCCAGTACGGCCTCGACTCGCTGCAGACGATGCTGGCGGGTATTCCGAACGTCGATTACGGCAACATCAACCCGGGCCTGTACCGCACCGCGGCGACCCCGGTATTGCTGGTGTCGACCAAGGCCCCGCGCACGCTGGATGACATCGACACCGCCAAGCTCGCGGCGATCAAACAGGTCCAGCAGGCGATGGGCAAGCTGGGTGTCAAGGCGGCCGGCCCGATTACCTACATCGCCACCGAGTACGGCGATACCACGTACATCTTCGACGTGGCGATTCCCATCAATACCACCACCATCACCATCGACGGCCAGAGCCACGACCTGACCCAACTGCCGCCACCGCCCACCGCGGAAGAACTGGCTGCGAAGCCGGCTTCGTCCGCCAGTGCTGCGTCAGCGTCCAGCGCCGCCTCGTCGTCCAGCGTGGCTTCCGCGGGCAGCGCCGGCCAGCCGGCATCGGCTTCGTCCGCGGGTGGCGAGTCCGGCCCGGTGCCGGGCGCCCTCGACAAGAAGAACCAGTTGATCGTCAATGACAACGTGCGTGCGATGATGATGCCCGCACAGGAAGTGCTGGAAGCCAACTGGACCGGCGAGGCTGGCGTGCCACTGATGCGCCTGGCCTTGCAGGCCTACGCCGGCACCCACGGCTACGACTTCGACGCCAGTGCCGACCGCATCTACAGCGAGTTGGCGTCGCTGCCGACCGTGGCCGACCAGGACCAGCTCTACCGTGTGTTCCTGCCGGTCAAGAATGCGCCAACGCAGACGCCCGAGCAGGCCACCGGCCAGACCAAGCCGTTGACTGCGCTTGATCCGTCGCTCTGGAATGGCAATGCACCGCCGGCGTCATCTTCGAAGAAATCCGAGTCGGGCAACAAGAAACACGAAGCCCGCAAGAAACCCGAGCATCACAAGGCACGCAGGCACCACCGCCGCTGAGCGATCTTGCATGGAATCGAAAAGGCCCGCCATGCGCGGGCCTTTTCTTGTTCGCGTTTCGGATCTGTTTCGCTGCACTTGTGGCGAACGATCAATGAACCGGAGGCTAGGCTCGGGCTCACCACAGCGAAACGCCATGCGGCCCTGCTAGAGTTCGTCGCCTGCAGGTACGTTTCTCCAGGCGATGATCGAAACCGAACATTTGGGCAAGCGTTACGGCACGCTCGACGCGGTCGCCGATCTGAACTTGCGTGTTGCGCCGGGGCAGGTGCTGGCGTTGTTGGGGCCGAACGGTGCCGGCAAGACGACCTCGATGCGGATGATCGCTGGTTACCTGCGGCCGAGCTCGGGCAGCGCACGGGTGTGCGGCCATGACGTGGTGCGCAAGCCGATCCAGGCGCGTCGCGCGCTGGGTTATCTGCCGGAGGGTGCGCCGAGTTACAGCGAGTTGTCGGTTGCGGAGTTCCTCGCGTTTGCGGCGCGGGTGCGCGGACTGACCGGCGTTTCCGGCACGCGCCGGCTCGACGCGATGGTCGAGCGCCTGCAACTGGGGTCGGTGTTGATGCAGAGCATCGAGACCCTGTCGAAGGGCTATCGCCGACGCGTGTGTCTGGCGCAGGCGATGCTGCACGATCCACCGGCACTGATCCTGGACGAACCGAGCGACGGACTCGATCCCAACCAGCAGCGCGAAGTGCACGCCATGATCCGCGACATGGCGCGTGACCGCGCGATCATCGTTTCCACCCATGCCCTCGACGAAGTCCGCGCGATCTGCAACCGGGTCGCGATCCTTTCGCACGGACGCCTGCAGGTCGAGGGCACGCCCGCGGAATTGGAGCGGCAATCGCGTTACCACCATGCGGTCAGTTTTCGCGCGCCCGCCAATGCGCTGGCGCGTGAGCTGATCGGGCGTTTGCCGGAAGTCGAGTCGGTGGAGGTCGACCCGGTCAATGGGCGCGTCACGGTTTTTCCGCGCGACGGGCAGGAAATTTTCGGCCCGGTGGTGAAATTGCTGGAAACCCAACGGGTGCGCATCGACGAGTTGCAACTGGAACGCGGCCGACTGGAAGACGTATTCGCACGCGTAACTACCGACGACGCGGATGTCGTGCGTGCGGCGTAGAAAGCCAAGCAGTCCGCGAATGAACGCAAAGAACGCAAATAAAAACAATGACTGTGCCTGGATTCCTGCGCATCCATTCGCGTTCTTTGCGGACAATGCTTTTTTGCTGTTGATGAAGCCAGAGAGGGCCTTCGCATGCCCGCGGTGACTTCAGGCGCGGCGACGGAATCGCGCGGCCACCCGTTCTCCGGCGTGTTCCTGCGCGAGTTGCACGGTTACCTGATCACGCCGGTGGCGTGGTTGTTCAGCGTGATTTTCCTGGTGGCCGCGGGCGCGCTGACGTTTTATCTCGGTGCGTTTTTCGAGCGCGGCCAGGCCGACCTCGATCCGTTCTTCCGGTTTCACCCGTGGCTTTATCTGGTGCTGGTGCCGGCATTGGCGATGCGTTTGTGGGCCGAGGAACGCCGCAGCGGCACGCTCGAGCTGCTGATGACGCTGCCGATCCGCTCGTGGCAGGCGGTGCTTGCGAAGTTTTTTGCCGCATGGCTGTACATCGGTTGCGCGCTGATCCTGACCTTCCCGATGTGGCTTACCGTCAATTACCTCGGTGAGCCTGACAACGGGGTGATCCTCGCCAGCTACATCGGGAGTTTCCTGATGGCCGGTGCGTTCCTCGCGATCAGCCAATGCCTGTCGGTGCTGACCCGCAGCCAGGTGATTGCCTTCATTCTGGCGATCAGCGTGTGTTTCCTGTTCCTGCTCGCGGGCGATCCGTTGATCCAGCGGCCGTTGCTGGCATTGGGTTCCGAGCGCGTTGCCGATGCGCTCTCGGACCTTAGCCTGTTGACGCATTTCCATGCGATCGCGCGTGGCGTGCTCGATTTCGGCGACGTGGCGTTTTTCGTCTTGACGATCGTGTTCTGGCTGGCTGCCAATACCCTGATCCTGGATGCGAGGCGCGGCGAGTGACGATGCGCCGGATCGGATCGAAGCGGTTGTGGTTGCTGCTGCCGTTGCTGGCCGCGGTGTACGTGGTGCTGGTGCTCGGCGCGTCGCGATGGCTGGGCAGCGAGCGGGTCGATCTGACCCACGATCACCTCTACACGTTGTCGCCCGGCACCCGCGACATCATTGACCGGTTGCGCCAGCCGCTGCGGTTGACATTGTATTTTTCCGATCGCGCGAGCCGTGGTTTGCCGCAGTTGCGTGCCTACCACCAGCGTGTCGTCAACATGCTGGATGAAGTGGTGCGTGATTCGCACGGTCGCATCCACCTCGACCAGGTCGATCCGCTGCCGTATTCCGAGGACGAAGACCGCGCATCGGCCGCCGGCCTGACTTCGGTACGTGCCGAGGGTACCGGTGAAGCGATCTTTTTCGGTTTGGCCGGTCGCAACGTGAAGGATGGGCGCAGCTCGGCGATTCCGTTCTTCCTGCCGGCCAAGGAGCCGTTCGTCGAATACGACATCGCTCGCTTGTTGCACAGCTTGAGTACCGCCCACGAGCCGAACGTCGCCATCTACAGTGGCCTGCCGATATGGGCCAGCACCGACCCTGAGGGCAAGGCCACGCCGGCGTGGACGGCGGTGCAACAATTGCGGCAATTGTTCGATGTCCACAAACTGGACGTGGCCTCGCTGGCCAAGGTTGGTGCGGATACCGACGTGCTGGTGTTGATCCAGCCGACCGGATTGCCGCAGGCCGACATCCGCGCGGTGGATCGTTACGTCCAGTCCGGCGGACACTTGCTGGTGTTCGTGGACCCTGATTCCGAAGTGGACGGCGGCGAGGCGTCCGGGTTGCCGTTGCTGTTCCACGCCTGGGGCGTGACGTTTCACCCCGGGCGCGTGCTGCTCGACCGTTCGCGCGCACTGACCGTGCAATCGCCGGTCACCGATACGCCGGTGAGGCATCCGGCGGTGCTGGGCCTGACCGGCGCCGAACTCAACCGTCGCGATCCGGTCACGGCGGTGCTCAGCATCATCGACGTGTCGTCGGCCGGGTACTTCGGATTGCTGCCCGATGCGACGACCCGCCTCGATCCGCTGGTCCAGAGCACCACCGAGGCAATGTCGGTGCCCACCGATGTCGTGCGCGACGCGCTGGATCCCTCGACGCTCTACGAAGGGTACCAACCGGACGGCAAGCACTACGCCATCGCGGTGCGGCTGCAGGGCAGGTTGCGCGACGC
The DNA here is from genome assembly GCA_050738155.1 of Rhodanobacteraceae bacterium. Taxonomy (GTDB): domain Bacteria; phylum Pseudomonadota; class Gammaproteobacteria; order Xanthomonadales; family Rhodanobacteraceae; genus 66-474. The sequence goes on along the minus strand of JBOHYW010000074.1, from coordinate 1,521 downwards.
GATCCCCGGTGACGCACCGGCCAAGCCGCCGTCGCACAAGCCGCAGGTGATCCTGGTGGGCGACACCGACATGCTGTCCAATCGCATGTGGGTGCAGCCGAGTCCGTCGCTTGGCCAGACGTTGATGAGTCCGTTTGCCAACAATGGCGACTTCTTCGTCAATGCGATCGACGACCTGACCGGTCCTTCCGATCTCATCGCGATCCGCGGTCGCGCGGTACAACAGCGCCGCTTCACGCGCGTCGATGACTTGCGGCGTCGCGCCGACGAGAAATTCAAGGCCAAGCAGATCGAGTTGCAGCACAAGCTGACCGAGACCGAGCAGCGCATCGCGCAGTTGAAAAAGCAACCGCGCAGCGCGAACGGGAACGGCAGGCGCAAACGCGCGGTCGAGCAGTTCCTCGAGAAAAAAATGGAAATACGCAACCAGTTGCGCGCGGTCCAGCGCAGCCTTGACGCAGACATCGAAAGCCTGTCGATGCGCTTGAAATTCATCGACATCTTGTTGATGCCGTTGCTGGTGATCCTGACCGGTCTGCTGTACGGTGCGTGGCGCATGCGCAGGCGGCGCGCGGGAGCGGGTTGGCGATGAACGACGACAGGTCTGCGTCCATGGCGCGTGTTCGCTGGCCCGGAGTCGCCGCGGCGATCGCCGGTGCCAGTGCGGTATTGCTGGGTGCGCTCGGCGCGCATATGCTGCGCGGCGTGTTGACGGCGACGATGCTCGACGTCTGGCACACGGCGGTGCGGTTCCAGTTCTGGCATGCGCTGGCGTTGGCGATCACGGCTTTTCCGGCATGCCGATCGCACGCGGGTCACCTTGCGGCGATCCTGTTCGCACTTGGCATCGTGTTGTTCTGCGGCAGTTTGTACGCATTGGCTTTGGGTGCGCCGACGATCATCGGCGTTATCACCCCGCTGGGCGGGATCGCGTTCATCGCGGGATGGATTGCGCTTGGCATGGCTTTTTGGTGCGATCGTCCGTGATCGCTGCCTCGGCAGAGGGTGTGTGTGCCGGACCGGTAGGCGATCGACGGACACCAGAGCGGCCCTCCATGGCCTGACTTTCCACGACTATTGTGCGATCGTCCGTGATCGCTGCCTCGGCAGAGGGTGTGTGTGCCGGACCGGTAGGCGATCGACGGACACCAGAGCGGCCCTCCGTGGCCTGACTTTCCACAACAGCGACTTCGAACGGAAGGCGTATACGCTGCCATCCGGATCCGTCCTGACTCGCGAGAGGAAGATTGATGAGACAACCCATAATTCCCCGCGGCTTCGATGTCGAAGCGGCGACCGTGCATTTGACGAAATGCGATCGCAAGCTCGGCACCTGGATGCGACAAATCGGTCCGCTCGAACACGACTTCCACGCGCGCTTCGAGCCGGTCGACACGCTGGCGCATTCGATCCTGCACCAGCAGCTTTCCACCAAGGCTGCGCGCACGATCGAGGGTCGCGTGGTGGCACTGATGCCGGGTCGCCGACGGATCACTACCGCCGGCATCGACGCGGCCAGCG
>JBOHYW010000073.1:0-16877 GCA_050738155.1 Rhodanobacteraceae bacterium | reverse complement strand
CGTTACTGCTGGTGCCGCCCACGGGGCTCCCCGTCTTCGCAGGCGGCGCTGGCGTCCCCGAACCCGTCGCGGTACCACTGACCTGCAACACATGCGCCGGCAAGCTTGCCTGCTCGGCGCGATCATGCACCACGTCCCACCAGTTCAAGGTAATCGCCGGTATCGTCAACTTGCCGTCGCGGTCAGGCACGATGGCGAAACTGCGGGTGCGTTTGCTCACCAGCCATTCGCCGCTGTCGTCGGTGGCGTCCCGAGTCTGGTCGGGATATACACGGGCATCCGCGATTGCGGGCAACGCGGGCTCGGGCAACGCATCGGCCGACACACCCGTGGCACTGATGCTCAGCGTGACCGTCAACGGCACACCCGCCTGCACATTCCCGTCTGCCGGCAACCCGGTGAGTTTCAGTTGCACGTCGCGCGCGGGCAACCATGGTTTGGCGGCGCCGGCGGGTGCTGCCCGGGCTTTGATGCTCACCGCCGGTGCTGCGGCGTGCACTGGCGAACCAAAGCCGGGGAACGGCCCGTTCAACAGCGCATTCGGGTTGTTCAGGGGCGAATTGGGGCTGTTGAGCAACGAATTGAGGTTACCGGACCCAAGGCTGCGACCGCGGAATGCCGGCCCCTGCACCGTAATCGCGCCGCTGCGCTCGGGAATCAACGCCCAACTGCGTTCGATGACCTGATAGGCATAACCCTTGCGTCGAACCATGTAGCGGTGATCGCGATCGAGCCGGATCAGGCGCGCACCATCGGCCCGCGGATTGCCCAGCGAACCGTCCACGCCGGGCTGGTAGAACAAACGCACCGTGTACACCGTTTGCTGGCCGACCCAGGGCGAGCTCGACAACACACTGGTTTCCATGAACACCGGATCGCCAATCTGGCCGCGCCCTCCGGAGGGTGCCGCAGCCACATGCAGCGTCAGTGGTGTGGTCGTGGCACCACCGATGATGAGCGCCGGGATCGTCAAGGTGCCGGCGTGCAACGGCTTCAAGGCAATGCCGAGTTGCGAAGTCGTGCCGACCCTGCCGTTGACGATTTGCGTGTTGCTGGAACGCGAAGCACCCAGCACCTGGAAATCCTGTTGCAGCGGTGACAGGTCCGGGTTGCCGATGGCACCACTCGACTGGATATTGAGCGTCACCGTGTCACCCAGACTGACGCTGTTGCGATCGAGAAACGCATGCACGGACGCGGCCTGCGCCAGCGGTGCCAGCGCCAGCAGCAACACGATCAAGTATCGACGAACCATCATTGTTGGTTGTCCTGTCCCTGTGTTTGGCGCTGTTGCCATTCGAGCCGGAACTTGCGGCGTAGCAGCGCCCCGGGATCGTCCGGCACCGAGCGCAACAGCGCGCGCTGCTCGGCATTGAATTTGCCGTCCGGCTGCGACTGATCCTGTCCCAGCGCGAAAGCCTGAGAGCTGGAAGACGGTTGCTGCGCGTGCCGCGCCAATTCCTGTTGCAAGGCCTTCGCCGCTTGTTTCGCATCGTCGCGCTGCATGGAATGGTTCTGCGGCGACATGTTCGAAGCTTGCGCTTGTCCCGTGGCACCCGTTCCGGTATCCGGTTTGCCGGCGTTTCCCGAGTTTGATGATTTGTCCCGGTTGGCTTCGTGTCGATTCGACCCGCTGCTGGACGATGGCGAAGCAGACTGCTTCGTTTGCGTCGACGACTGCGAACCTTGCCGGGACGACCCTTGACGGCCAGCCGCGCCCGACTGCCGTTTGCGATGGTTCGGCGAAGAACCATTCTGCGGCGGCCGCGCATGTTGTGCCAACCATTTGCGTACCGCGTCGCGATTGGCTCGCGCATCGGCCAGTTCCGGATCAAGCTTCAGCGCCTCGTCGTAGGCTGCGATGGCCTTTCGATAATCACCCGCTTTCGCCAACGCGTTGCCAAGGTTGTAGTGCGCGCGCGCACCATGTCCTTGTGCGAAAGTCTTGGCGGCACCGGCGTAATCGCCAGCGCGATAGTCGGCCGCGCCACGCATGCCCGGGCTGGTCGCCAGTTCTCGTGCTCGCCGGGCATTGCCGTCATGCAGTGCGTGCGCTGCGCGCTGGTCCCGATTCATCCACCATGACGACCAGCTCGCCGCGTGTGCAGTCGGCATCGCAATCGGCATCACCAATACGGCGAACACAAGCAGCCATCCGCGTCGGAATGCCAGCGCCGCCAGCACCACGAGGATCGGCAGCAACCAGACGCCACCATCGCGCCAGATCTGCGCGCGCTCGCCGTGGCTGGCGTGGCCAGCGATCGCGACCGGCGCCGCGAACGCGGGGGTTTGTCCGCCATCGGCTGGCAACACCGCGTAGGATCCACCGCCCGCCTGTGCGACCGCGCGCAAGGCTGCATCGTCACGGCGCGCCAGCAAGGTACCATCCGGGCCGCTGGCGAATCCGCCACCCGCCTTGGGTACCGGCGCACCTCGCGTGGTCCCTACCCCGAGCACATCCACCCGAATACCTTGCGCGTGCGCCGTGCGCGCGGCATGCACGGCCGCGGCATCGGCGGTGTCCGTGACAAGAATGATTTCACCGCCCCGCACATGCGCGTCGCGCAGCAGCTTCAAGCTTTGTGCAATCCCCGCGGCGGCGTCATTCCCGGGCGTCGGCATCACGTCCGGTCGCAGTACACGCAGCAGGTTCAATACCGTGTGTTTGTCGCGGGTCAGCGGCGCCACCGTGAACGCGGCACCGGCATAAGCCACCAAAGCGGTACGCGCGTCACCGGCGGCATCCAGCAAGTCACGCACCGCAAAGCGCGCATGGGTCATGCGATCGGGCGGCAAATCCTGCGCCAGCATGTCGCCGGACAATGACAATGCCACCACCCGTGCTGCGCCGTTGACATACAACGGCGTCTCGATGCGCTGCCACGACGGACCAGCCAGTGCGGCAACGGCAAGCAACCACGCGATCGTCGCCAACCCCAGCGCCACGCGCCTGCGCGCACCGGTGTCGTGCAGCAGATACGGCAGCAGTGCCGCATCGGCCAATCGTGTCAACGCTGCACGCCCACCGCCATTGCGTGCCATCGCCCACAACGCCAACGGCATCGGCAGCAAAGCCAACCACCACCACGGGCGCAGGAAGTGCAAGGGGAAATTCACCAAGCTCACGCGACGACGCCCATCCGGCGCGGCCACAGCGCCCGCCAGGGCAGCAGCGCACAACCCAACAGCAGCGCCAATCCCAGCGGCCACGGATACCATTCGTGCTTTGGCCGCAACATCGATTTGCCACGCGCAAGCGGCTCCAGCGCGTCGATGGTCCGGTAGGCGGCGACGAGCTGGTCGCCATCGGCAGCACGGAAGAAACGTCCGCCGGTCTCCTGCGCAATGCGGGTGAGTGCGGCAACATCCAATTGGTTGTCCGGCGCGCTCATCCGGAATCCGAACACATTGATGTTCTGGCCGGCAGACCCGACCCCTATCGTGTAGATGCGCACCCCCGCTGCCTTGGCAAGCTTGGCCGCCGCCAGTGGCGCGACGCTGCCGGCGGTATTGACGCCGTCGGTGAGCAGCACCAACACCCGCGCACGCGCCGGCAGCGCAGTCAGATGTTTTACCGCCAGCGTGATGGCGTCGCCAATCGCGGTTTCGCGCCCGGCAAGGCCGATGGCCGCGCCATCCATCTGTTCGGCGACTGCATGCACGTCAAACGTCATCGGCGTCAGGAGATAGGCGTGCGTGCCGAACAGGACCAAGCCGACGTCGTCACCGGAACGTTCGGCAATGAAGCGGCTGGCGATCGCCTTCACCGCCGCGAAGCGACTCACTGCCTGACCACCAAACCGCATGTCGTCGATCGCCATGCTGCCGGAACAATCGACCGCCAGCATCAACGCACGTCCGGTGTGCTCGAGCGCCTGCGGCGGCGCGGATTGCTGCGGGCGCGCCGCAGCACAAACCAGCAGTGCCCAAGCCAGCGCGGCCAACGCGAGCCGCCAGCGCGGTACGCCGGCAGCCTGGCTGGAACGCGTCAGGGTGACATGTTGTGGCAAGTGCAATGCTGCGCCCGGCGCGGCTGGTGGCAGGAATCTCCACACCAGCCAAGGCAGCGGCAACAACACGAACATCCAGGGCCAGGCGAAGATCATGCGGACGCCTTTCGCACACGGTTTGCGCGAATCGCATCGATCTCCCCCGCACCCGCCAAGCGCGGCGCGCCGGACCGCCGCAACGCGCTTCTGCACCAGACGCGCAAAGCAGCACACAGGGCCGGCGCATCCAGCTCCAGGCTTGCACGAAAGCGTGCGTCGAGGAGATCGTCCAACACCGCTCGTGCAGCGGCATGGTGAGCATGCGCCTGCACGAACGCGCGCCACGCTTCACCACTGCGACTTGCGACCACCGGATCGATCTTGCGCGCGACGCGCCGCAACAAGCGCGACGCGCCATCCGCCAATTCCACCGTGTCGCCATTCCTGGCGAAAGCGGCGGCGAGCGCATCGATTTCATACAATGCCGCGGCATACGGGCGTCGGTGCATGCGTCGCCGCATCCACCACAAACCGCCAATGGCCAGCAACACGACCACGGCAGCCACCAACCACCAACCGGACGCCAGCGGCCACCATGCTGCACTCGGCACGTGGATATCGCGCAGGACGGGTCCGGTCATGACCGCAGCCGCCTGCGCTGGCGCCACAATCCCGTGAGCGGTACGTCCGGCTCGGCATCACTGGCGATCCGTGTCCATGGCACTCTGGCGGCATCGCAAGCCTGCGCGAGATTCCGCCAGCCAGCGGCCAACTGGTCGCGAAAGGCCGCACGTGTTCCCGAGTTCGACAAGTCGACCTTGCTCCTGCCGTTCGCGGTTTCGAACACGTAGCTGCCGACTGGCGCGAGTTCGTATTCGAGCGCATCGGCCAAAATCCCGACGCGCAAATCGACATGTCGCGTCAAACGCACCAACGCGGCATGCGTCGCCGCATCAGTGCACCAGCCATCGGACAACAGCATCGCCCTGCTGCCCGGCGCGAGCAATCGACGTGCGCGCTGCAATGCCCGTGACAACGGTTCGTCCTGGCTGTCGGGCGAAGGCATGCCCCTTGCCTGATGATCCCAACGCGCCAACGCACCGAGCACCGCCAATGCGCCGCGTGACCCCGCGTGCGGATCGGTCGCGGCACGGACTGCGCCGAATGCCAAGGCTCCGACGCGATCGCCAGCGCGCATGCAAGTCCATGTCAGCCATGCCGCCGCGTGTGCCGCGACCACGGACTTGTAGCGCGCCCGCGTGCCGAAACGCATCGTCGCATGGGTGTCGATCAACAACAGCAAACTCTGCTCGCGCTCTTCCTCGAACAATTTGGTGTGCCATTTGCCGCTGCGAGCGGTACGCCGCCAATCGATGTTGCGGACATCGTCACCGGGTTGGTACACGCGCGACTCGGCGTAATCCATGCCACGCCCGCGCAGAGCCGAGCGATGCCCACCGGCGAGCGGAATACGGACATGCGCAGGGTGCGACATCGGTTTGCCTGCGCGCGCGCGCATCGCAATCAGCTCCGCCAGCGAGACGGTGGTGAGGCCCAGAATGGAAGATTCAGTTGCAGGCATGCGGAGTTCGGTCGCCTGCACGCAGGCTCCTACAGGAAATGAATTGTAGGAACGGGCGTGCTCGCGACCGCCGCTCCGTCAGGCCGAGACATTCCGCTCAAGGCAACGGAACTCGCTCCAGCAATTGCCTGACCACATCATCGACGCGCAGACCCTCGGCTTCGGCCTCGAAACCCAGCAGCACGCGGTGTCGCAGAACGTCTGGCGCAAGCGTTTGTACGTCTTCGGGCAGGACGTAATCGCGTCCGGCAAGCCACGCTGCCGCACGCGCGCAACGTTCCAGCGCGATGGATGCGCGTGGACTGGCGCCCCACGCAATCTTGTCGCGCAGCTTGGGCGCCCATGGACGCGGGTCGCGCGTCGCCAATACCAATTGCACGATGTACTCTTCGAGTCCATCGGCCATGTGCAAGTCAAGCACCCGTTGGCGGGCATCAAAAACATCCGCCTGACTCAATATCCGGTCGGGCTGCGCATGCGGTCCAAGTTCGTTGCGCGCGCGACGGCGCGCGAGCCGCATGATGTCGCGCTCGGTTCCGGCCGCGGGATAACGCACCGGCACGTGCAGCAGGAATCGATCCAGTTGCGCTTCCGGCAACGCGAACGTGCCTTCCTGCTCGATCGGGTTCTGGGTCGCCATCACCAGGAACAACTTCGGCAGCGGCCACGAGCGCCGGCCGATCGTGACCTGGCGTTCCGCCATCGCCTCCAGCAACGCCGATTGCACCTTGGCTGGTGCGCGGTTGATTTCGTCGGCCAATACCAGATTGTGGAACAACGGCCCGGGTTCGAATTCGAATGCGCCGGTTTGCGGGCGCAACACGTCGGTACCGGTCAGATCGGCAGGCAGCAGGTCGGGCGTGAACTGCACGCGATGGAAATCGGCTTCGATGCGCGCGGCCAGCGCCTTGACTGCGGTGGTCTTGGCCAATCCGGGCGCGCCTTCGACCAGCAGGTGCCCATCCGCGAGCAACGCAATCAGCAGACGCTCGACCAGCGCCGGCTGACCGATGATTTCGTGTCGCAAGGCATCACGCAGCGCAGCAAAGCGCGCCTGCAAAGGGGAAGCTTGCGCATCGACAGTGAGCGAGCCCGCCGGCGTGTCGACCGTGTTCGACGATACAGGCGCATCGTCGGATGCGGGGGAGGGTTCGATATGCATGCGCCCAGTAGACCACAACCAGGCTCGAAAGTTTTTACGTTTATCGAAATGCAGACGGCGCGGTTACCCGCGCCGTCTCTGTCACGCGCGAGGAACTGGCCTCACTCGATGGATGTTTCCTGGCCGAGGATATGCGGCGTGATGAACACCAGCAATTCGGCTTTGTTGTTGATGTTCTTCTTGTCGCGGAACAACGCACCCAATACCGGGATGTCGCCAAGGAACGGTACCTTGGTCACGTCATGCTCGCTGGTGAATTCGTACACGCCACCCAATACCACGGTCTGGCCGTTGTTGACCAACACCGAAGTGTCGATCTCGCGGTGATCGATCTGCGGCACGAAACCACCGCCCGGGTTCGGGACCAGTTTCGAGATGGCATCCTTGATCACCTTGAGCTTCATGAACACGCGGTTGTCGGAGGTGATGGTCGGGGTGACGTCGAGTTCCAGCACCGCATTCTTGAACTGCACGGTGGCCGTGCCCGCGCCACCACCGGTCCCGGAATTCTGGAACGTCAGGTAACCAATCTGCTGGCCTTGCTGGATCGACGCCTCCTGATTGTTGGCGGTCACGACCTTGGGTTGCGAGATGGTCTCGCTGCGGCCTTCCTGCTGGGCGGCGGAAAGCTCCAAGTTCAGCAGGTAGTCGTTGCCGAGAATCCCGAACGCGATGCTGCTGGTTCCGACAGTGCTCGATGGCAGGTTGACATTGAGTCCGGCCGGGATAGTTACCTGCGGTGCCAACTGCGGTGTGCCGGGATTACTCAGCGCATTCTGCGCGGCCTGATACGCCGAATCCGCAACGCTGTCGCCCATCTTGGTGATGTTGTCGGACGTACTGTTGGTCAGCAGGGTCTGGCCGCTCGGGTTGATGTGGAACCCGGCAATACCCAGTTTCGCGCCCAATTCACGCGTGAAGGTATCGGTTGCCACCACCAGGCGCGACTCGATCAACACCTGCTTGACCGGGCGGTCGAGCACCGACACCAGTTGCCGGACTTCCTGCACTTTCTCGGGTGTGTCATTGACCAGCAAGGTATTGGTGCGCTCGTCGTACGACACGCTGCCTCGCGGTGACAGGAAACCGCGCTCGGCACTGGAACCACCACCACCGCCACTATTGCCGGATTTGGCGCCCGAGGTGAGCAGATCGGCGATCTGCTTGGCACTGCCATAGTTGATCGGAATGTAGTCGGTAACCAGTTGTGCGCTGTTGAGCTGCTTCTCGCGCGCATCGGCGATGTTTTGCTCGTACTTGGCAATCTGGGTTTGTGGCGCCACCCAGATCACGTTGCCGTTCTTGCGCTCGGCCAGACTCTTGGCGCGCAGGATCACGGCCAGTGCCTGATCCCACGGCACGTTGACCAGCCGCAGCGTGACATTGCCCTGCACGCTGTCGGAAGCCACGATGTTGAGGTTGGACACGTCGGCCAGCAGTTGCAGCACCGAACGCACCGGGATGTCCTGGAAGTTGAAGGTGACGCGACTGCCCTTGTAGACGACGGGCTTGGGCGCACCCAGCGCGGAATGGTCGTTCGACGTTGGCCGCGAGAACTCGACCACGTATTCGTTGCCACTCTGGTACGCAGCGGTTTGCACCACGCCGCGCGTATCCACGTCGATCTTCGCACCGCCCGGTACCGCATGGGTGTTGATGCTGCGCACCGGCGTGGCGTAGCTGGTGACGTCGAGGCGACGCGCCTGCGAAGCCGCGAGGTTGGCCCCGGCCACACTGATGACGGTGGTGTCGCCGGAAGTGTGCATGCTGGTCGCCGCACCCGCCTCGCTGAACTGGATCACCAACTTGCCGCCGCCGTGTTCGGCGCGCTTGAAGTCGACTGACGAGATGATGTTGCCGTCCGCCATCGCGGCCGCCTTGTCCGGGTTGGCCGTGGCCACCGCAAGCGAACGTTGCGAAGGCGGCGGTGGTGCCGCCGGTGCCAGCGCCGATGCAGCGGCAACGGGCGCAGCAGCAGGCATCGGAGTCGCCGTCGGGCTCGCGGATGCGGTCGCAGCGGCCATGCCGTCGCCGATGGTGACGATTACCTGGTTGCCATCGACACGGGTGACATACGGTGACGGCTGGGAGAGGGCCACCACGACACGGGTGCGGCCATCGGCTTCGACCGCGCTGACTGCCTGGGCGGTGCCTTCATCGATCGAATACGAGCGCTTGGCGAGGCCATTGCTGGTATCGGCAAAATCCATCGCGATGCGCGGCGGGGTGTTGGTGCTGAAAGCCTGCGGCGTTGCCGCCGGACCCGAGAAAGTAAGGGTCAACTGCACCTTGCCCCCCTCCACCGGTGACGCGCTGACGCTCTTCAGCGTATTGGTGGCTGCAGCCGCGAGCGCCGGCCCCGTCATCAGCAGGAGCAGCGCCGCCAGCCATGCCATCCAGACATGCCCAGACCGGGCAGGTCCGCCGCCGGAGCGACCGATGAAGTGAGCAGGTTTGGTCATCATGAACGTAACCCCCGATGAATCGTCATTTGTCGCCCAGCGCGACGGTCGCGTCGCGTTCCATCCAGCCGCCCGAGCCATTCGGCACCAGTTCGACCAGATCCACTTGTGCCGGCGTCACCTCGGTGACATGGCCGTAACTTTGTCCCATGTAATCGCCGGTGCGCACCTGATGAATCACGCCTTGCGGATCCTTGATCAACGCCTCGATATGCCCCTTGGCTCCGATGGTCCCGACCATTTTCAGGCTGTCGAGCGGAAACGCTTCCAGCGGCTGGCGTGGGCGGTTCTGGTCGGGATGCGGTCCAGCCGCGTTCAGCGGGCCAGCCTGTGGCGGCGCCGGTTCGAACGGGTCGCGCTTGTCCTGGTCCTGATAGATGTAGGTCTCGAAGGTCTTGACGACCGGGAGCGCCGCCAACGGCGCGCCCTTGCGGGCCTTGACCTTGGCAACCCACGCGTGCAGGTCGCCCTGCCCGCTGCATCCGGCGAGGCCAAGCAGCATGGAGAATGTCGCCAAGGCGATGACGATGCGGGTGGGTCGCATGATCACTTCCCTCCCTTCTTCGGCGACTTCGATTCCTCGTCGCCGAGGTATCGATAGGTCTGCACGGTGCCTTCCAGCATCAGCTCGCCGCCCGGCGGTGGCGCATCCTTGCCGCCGCCCGGCTTGGCGGCTTTCAGCGAAACGTCGTGCATGGTGAGGATCACCACGCGCGGTAACGAAGCCACGCCGCTGATGAAGGTACCGAACTGGTGGTAGGTGCCCTGCATCTTCAGCGCGATCGGCTGGATCGCGTAGAACTCTTTGGGGATTTCAGGCTGCGGCTTGAACAAGTCCGTCTCGATACCGGCGGCCTGCGCCGTCTGCGAGATGTTGACCAGCAGTGCAGGCATTTCGGTCTTGCTTGGCAGCTCGCGCAACATCTGGCTCAGCATGTCGTTCATCTGCGCAAGCTGGGCCTTCAAGGCATCGAGGTTGACCACCTTCGCCTGTTTTTCCTCGAACTGCTTCTTCAGCGTCAGTTCCTGTTGTTGCGCTTCACCGAGCGTGCTCTGCTGGTCGCTGATGTAGAAATACCAGCCCAGCAGGATAATCACCACGAGCACCAGCACGATGAAAAACGTCTTGACCGATTTCGGCCAGCCACCGACGTTGTTGCGGTCGAGATTGCGCAGGTCGTCGATCAGTTTCATGGCCTGGCCCCTCCCTTGGCTGCGGATGCAACGGGCGCGCGTTCAACCGCCTTGGCCACCGGCGCAGACGCAACCGGGGCCGCCGACGCGTGCGGAGGCGATGCCGGTTTCGCGGAAGTCGCAGGCTTTGCAGCGGCTAGCGCGGACGCGGGTGCGGACCTCGTCGAGGCCGCCGCGGGCTTGGGAGTGGCAGCGGTCGTCGCAGCCTTCGGCATCACCGCTGGCGTCGAGCTCGCGGCGGCTACCACCGCCGTCGATGCAGGCGCACTGCTGCCGCCCGACACCGGCGTGCCGCCACTGTCACCATTATTCTTGGGCGTACCCAAGGTCACCACCAATTCAAATTCATACGGCGTGTTGGAATTGGTGTGGACGTTTTCGGTCCTGACCAGTTGCGCCGGCCCCATCCACGGCGAAGCCTCGATGTTGCGCATGTATTGCGCGACGGTCGCGTTGGACTGGGCGACACCGTCCAGCGTGAGCTTGTCACCTTTCTGCGTCAGCCCGGTCAGGCGCGCGCCGGAAGGAATGGTTTTCACCACCTGATCGAACAGGTGCACCATCTGCGATCGGCTCGACTGCAATTTTTCGACGATCTTCTTGCGCGCCAGCAGGTGGCCCTTGACCTTCTGCAGGTTCTTGATTTCGGCGATCTTGGCGTCGAGCTGCTGGATCTGGCCTTTGAGATAAGCGTTGCGGTCGTTCTGGTTGCCGATGCGAATATTGATCCACACCGCCCACACCACCACCAGCCCGATCGCCACGACGGCGGCGACGACGAGCTGGGTGAAGAATTCGCGTTTGCGACGTTCGCGTCGTTCCGCACGCCACGGGAGCAGGTTGATCTTGGCCATCAGTCTGGGCTCCCCAAAGCCAACAACTTGGCGGATGTCGTCTGCACCGCGTTCGCCCCGTTCCGCGCGCCACGGGAGCAGGTCGATCTTGGCAACGTGCGGTCCTGGCTCCCCAAAGCCAACGCGGCGGATATCGTCTGCGCGGCGTTCACCCCGTTCCGCGCGCCACTGGAGCAGGTTGATCTTGGCAACGCGCCCATTAGTCGAAGCTCCTCAGGGCCAGCCCGGCGGCGATCATCAACGCGGGTGCGTCCTGTGCCAGTGTCTGCGCCTGCAGGCGCGACGACAACGACATGCTGGCCAGCGGATTGGCCACCACGCACGGCACGCCGAGTTGTTCGACCACCATGTCGGCGATCCCCGGAATCGACGCGCAGCCACCAGCCAGCACGACTTGATCGACCTTGCCGAATTCGCTGCCGGCGAAGAAGAACTGCAACAGGCGACTGACCTGCTGCACCATGGCTTCCTTGAAGGGTTCGAGTACTTCGATTTCGTAGGATTCGGGCAAGCCGCCCTGGCGCTTGGCAAGGCCGGCTTCCTCGTAGGACATGCCGTAGCGGCGCATCACCTCGTCGGTGAGTTGCTTGCCGCCGAACACCTGCTCACGAGAATAAATGGTGCGCTGATTCTTGAGCACCGACAACGTGATCATGGTTGCACCGACGTCCACCAGCGCCACCAGCGCGTCACGCGGTACCGACAACTGGTCGGCGATCAGTCGGAACGCGTTTTCCATCGCAAACACTTCGACGTCGACCACCTTGGCAGTAAGCCCGCCAAGGTCGAGCGCCGCCACGCGCATGTCCACGTTTTCGGTGCGCGAAGCAGCCAGCAGCAACTGCACCATGCCCGGATTGTCTTTCACCGGCCCGACCTTCTCGAAGTCGAGGCTGACTTCTTCGATCGGATACGGGATGTACTGGTTGGCCTCGACCTGCACCTGGCCTTCCAGATCATCGTCGGAAAGGTCGGCCGGCATCGGGATCATCTTGGTGATCACCGCGGAACCCGCGACCGCGGCAGCGGCAAACTTGGTGCGCGCGCCGGAGCGGCTCATCGCGCGTCGGATCGCATCGCCGACGGCCTCGACTTCGACGATGTTCTTTTCAACCACGGCGTTGGGCGGCAGCGGCTCGACCGCGTAGTGTTCCACGCGGTAACGCGAGCCCGCCTGGCTCAACTGCAACAACTTCACCGCGGTCGAACTGATGTCGACACCGATCAGAGGCGCAGCATTGGTTGTCAGTAATCCCACCGGAATTCCCCTTCCCCGTGCGCGCTTACGCAGGAAACCTGCGCAACCGCATTAGATACGAAAGTTTAAGAAATATCAATAATCTTGCAAAGTGGCCGCAAGTTGCTGAAATCCTGAAACTTGGACGTCGAATCGTCCCCGTCCCATGCACTGCCGTCCCTGACGCGCGTCACAAATCGGCGATCCGCGCAAGTGCATGTCGCTTGCTTGCCATCACGCTGGTACCGTCGAGGTGCGCATCATCCCATCATGCCATGTAAAAAATTTTGTCTGGCGTCACACCTCTCGCACGCCGCACCATTCCGCAACGACATTCACGCCGACCGCCCACGCATACCGGGACCTTCTGGGGAACCCGTCGCGAGGGTCGGCAGAATGTGTGCGCCGACCGAGATGTGATCTTTCGGCAGGTCGTTCCGAGGTTCCCTTGCAGGCAAGGTGGAACCTCGACGCGAGACGAGCCTCTATACTCGTGACCGCACCGACAACCCCAAACGAGTCGACGAGCGCATCGTCCGCAGACAGCGTCCGGCAACCGACGCACCCTGCCCGACGCGCCACGACCGCAACGGATACCGCATGAGAATTTTCAAACGACTGGCCCTGATCGCACTGATCGGCCTCGCCTGCCTGATAGTGCTCGGCCTTGCCGCAGGCGGCATCACCTACTGGCTGATCGAACCACGGGTGCCATCGGTCGCATCGCTGAAAGACGTGCAGATGCAGGTGCCGCTGCGCATCGAAAGCGCGGACGGCAAGCTGATCGCCGAATACGGCGAAACTCGCCGCATCCCGGTCGACATCAAGAATGTGCCGAAAAACCTCAAGGATGCGGTGCTGGCGGCCGAAGATGCCGACTTCTATCACCATTCCGCCATCGACGTGACCTCGATCCTTCGAGCCGCGATCGCGGTCGTGCTGCACCACGGCAGGAAGGTCCAGGGCGCGTCGACCATCACCCAACAGGTCGCACGCAATTTCTTCCTGAGTCCGCAAAAAACCTATACCCGCAAGATCACCGAGATCCTCACCGCATTCCGCATCGAGCACGAGCTGGACAAGAACCAGATCCTGCAGCTCTACCTCAACAAGATGTTCCTGGGTCACCGGTCCTACGGCGTCGCGGCGGCCGCCCGCTATTACTATGGCAAATCGCTTGATCAACTCACGCTGGCCGAATGTGCAGCGATCGCATCGAGCTTCCAGTTGCCCTCGGCAGTCAACCCGATCGACAACAAGCAACGGCTGCTGGTGCGCCGCAATTGGGTGCTGGGACAGATGCTCTCGCATCATTTCATCGACCGCGCCGCCTACCAGCAGGCGATCGCCACACCCGACGACGCATCACCACACGAACTGCCGATCCAGGTCCAGGCGCCCTACCTCGCCGCAATGGTGCATCGCCTGGCGCTGCAGCGACTCGGCAGTCGCGCCACCACCGATGGCTACGTGATCCGCACCACGATCGACAGCCACATGCAAACGTTGGCCAACCATGCCTTGCGCAGCCGTCTCGAGGACTACGATCATCGCCATGGTTATCGTGGCCCCAAAGCACATGTGACGCTGCCGCAACCGGCCACGCCCGCAGTCTTGGAACAAGCACTTTCGAATTACGACGACGTCAGTGGGCTGCTGCCAGCCATCGTCACCAGCGTCAATGCCGAAGGTGCCACCGCTTATGCACAGGGCGGCCAGACGGCCACCTTGTCGGTCGCCGACATGAAGTGGGCGCTTGGTTACGCCCGCAAGGCCAAACTCGGCGGCAAGGGCGCGGCGTCCATCCTGCGTCCCGGCGACATCATCCGGGTTCGCCAGGTCGCCGATGTTGCCAAGCCTGGCGCCAAGCCCAAATCCAGAAAGGACGGGAAAGCCGACGCACGCCACTGGGAACTCGAGCAGATTCCGGCGGCGCAGGCGGCGATGGTGGTACTCGCGCCCGACGACGGTGCGGTCAAGGCGCTGGTCGGCGGCTTCAACTTCCGGTTGAGCAAGTTCAACCGCGCAGTGCAGACCGCGCGCCAACCCGGTTCCAGCTTCAAGCCATTCATCTACTCGGCGGCGTTCGAGCGCGGCTACACGCCCGCATCGATCATCAACGACGCGCCCATCGCGCTGCCCGATCCATCCAACCCGGGTGGCCTGTGGACACCGCAAAATGACGACGGCAAATTCCGCGGCCCGATGCGCTTGCGCGAGGCACTCGCCAAGTCGGTCAACCTGGTCGCGATCCGGCTGCTCGATGCAATCGGCGTGCGCTACGCACGCGAATACGCCACCCGCTTCGGGTTTCCGCTGGACGCGATTCCCGCCAATCTCACGATGGCGCTCGGCACCGCGGCAGTATCGCCGATGGCAATGGCACGCGCCTACGCGGTGTTCGCCAACGGCGGATTCCTGGTCGATCCGTACTACATCGCGGAAATCGACAATCGCGACGGCAAGGCCATCTACAAGGCCGACCCGGTACGCGCCTGCCGCACCTGCGAAGCGCGCCTGCTGGATGAAGGCAAGACCACCGCGGCGCCCACCCAACCCGATGCCGCTGCGGGTGACCCGGGTGCACTCGGCGACACCGCCAATGCCTTGACCGCTGGCGAATCGGCCACCCCGTTGCTGGCACCGCGCGTGCTCGATCCCCGCAATGACTACCTGATGGTCTCGATGATGAAAAGCGTGATCAAGCACGGCACCGGCTACGCCGTAGCCGCACTCGGACGCGATGACCTCGCCGGCAAGACGGGTTCCAGCAGCGACTATCACGATGGCTGGTTCTGCGGCTTCAATGGCGACCTGGTCTCCACGGTCTGGGTCGGCTTCGACAATTACAAGTCGCTGGGTCATGGCGAATTCGGCGCCGAAACCGCGCTGCCGATCTGGATGGCATTCATGGGACCAGCACTCAAGGGCACCGCGGAGGCAAACCTGCCGCGGCCGCCCGGCATCGTCACCGCGAGCATCGATCGCACCACCGGCTTGCCTGCCCCTCCGGGCGACACCAACACCATGAGCGAAATGTTCAAGATCGAAGACCTGGACCGCCTGCGCCAGCAAGCCAAGGAACAGCAGAACAAGGCAAAGTCGTATGACATATTTTAGCGATCATCCATGATCGCGGCTTCGATGGGTCAAGCAGTCAACATGACCGTCATCGGTTCCCGAGTACCAGAACGGCCTTCCATGGCCTGACTTTCCACAACAGCCGCTCCGCGCGCATCGTTCGGAGTCAAGGGTTCGAAAAACGCGACATCCTTGCAGCCCGCGGCCCACACGTATTTCCCCAGGCTACGGTATTGCTCCCCCGCGGCACGCCCCCTCCCGCCTTTGCTTTTCTCCCCCGCTTTTTGCGACACTCTTTCCCGACGCGGTGATCGGGAGCGAATGTCATGCACAAGCGTGCCGAATTTCATCACATCCACGCCGAAGGTCGCGCCCACCAACTGCGTCGGCGGATCGCGCTGGAAGCCGCGCGCCTGATCAGCGAGCACGGCATGCACGACTACCGGATGGCCAAACACAAGGCCGCGCAACATCTGGGCGTCCGCGACGAGGGTTATCTGCCGCGCAACCGCGAGATCGAGGAAGCACTACGCGAACACCAACGGCTGTTCCGAGCCGATGAACAACCGCGCGCATTGCGGCAACGGCTGGAAACGGCGCGCGAGGCAATGCGCTTGCTGGCGAGTTTCGAACCCCGCCTTGTCGGTACGGTGCTGGAGGGAACCGCGGATATCCATTCACCCGTGAATCTGCACGTGTTCGAGGACACACCCGAAGCCGTGGCCGGTTTCCTGCACGACCGCGGCATTGCTTTCGAACCGCGTTCGCGTAGCTTCAGGCTCGATCGCGAACGCAATGCCGAATTTCCGGTGCTGTTGTTCGAAGCTGGCGGCGTGGCGATCGACGTTACGATCTTTCCGCGTGACGCGCTACGACAGGCGCCGCTCGATCGCATCGACGAACGCCCGCTGCAACGCGCGTCATTGGGTGCGGTGGATGCGATGCTGGAAGAAGGGAACGGGTGACGTTGGACTCGGGACTCGGGACTGCTTTAACCTCCCCCCCTTCCGCAGGAAGGGGGGCGCCGCGAAGCGGCGGGGGGATGCGCCGTTCGGAGCAAAAGCCATCCCCCACTCGCGCTGCGCGCGCGTTCGCTTCGCTCCGCCCTTCGTTCCGAAGGGGGAAGAAAAGCAATGCCATCGTGCAACGGTGCCCTTCGTTCCGAAGGGGGAAGAAAAATAACGCAATCGCGCAGCAGGGTATTCCTCGCCTACCTCAGCGCCTGTCAACCGCCACGTAATCCCGCGGCGTGGCACCGACATACACCTGGCGCGGGCGGCCGATGCGGCCGCCGGGCATTTCGTGCTGTTCGATCC
>JBOHYW010000072.1:0-17023 GCA_050738155.1 Rhodanobacteraceae bacterium | reverse complement strand
GCGCTCGCGTGGCTTTTTCATTCCGTTGACACATACCTCCAGCAAGAACGCTACGGACACTCCGGCAAGCTGAGCAGGTTGTTGGGCTGCTCGCCGTCGTTTTCGGTTTTGAGGTATTTGTAGCCACTGGAGCTACGGGCCACAATGACCCAAACCGACTTTCCGTTGGCGCTGACCCAGAACTTGTTCCGCCCCGACTCCATCCCTGCGATGGCATCCTGCTGCGTGAATTTCCAACGAGTCGTTCCGTCGATACCACCCACGTGCGTAATGCGTTCATGCGGGTTATAGCGATCACTTTTGTTGATACAGCGAATCTGAAGCGTGGTAGTCACGTTGCATCCTTGGACCCATCTGTGATGGGCGATTGGCAATGCAGCGCTTGACCTCGAACGATCCCCGCGAGACCCTTGTGTTGCGTTCCACAATCTCCGGTGGCCCATCAAGCGCTGCTGGAAGTGGACCCCAGGCCCGGTGTTCTCAGCACCGGGCCTGCTTCGTTCAGCCTGGACTCTACGCTTGGTCAACGCAGAATACAAGATTAGAGGTGTACTCAAATTATTTTTCTGTTGACGAAGGGGGGTATTGGGCGCATAGTGCCAGCTCATGGAAACCCGTCAGCTAGCCGACATCGCCGCGATCATCACTGGAAGCAGCCCGCGCAAGGGCGAGCTTGGCAAGGCGGTTCCGTTCATACAGATCAAGGATTTGGATCCAGCCAAGCGCGCGCTGGTCGCCGGTGAGCGGCCTTCAACCAAGCGCGCCACGCCCGCCAATCACGATGACGTATTGCTGGCTGCGCGTGGGGGGCAGGCGGTGGTAACGGGCACTGGCCTTGGCGCCGGGCTCGAAGGCGGTTACCCCACGCTGGATGTCTACCTGATCCGCCCGGATACGCAACGCATCGATCCGGCCTACCTTGCTGCGTGGCTCACCTTCGAGCCGGTGCGGCTGCAGTTGCAGGCGTCGACCACCGGCGCGCTGATTCCGCGCATCCCCATCGGTTCGCTCAAGAGCCTGCGCGTTCCCTTGCCGCCCTTGCACCGGCAACGCGTCGTTGGCGAACTATTCCGCCAATCGCGCCGGGAGGCCGAATTGATCGACCAGCTTGCCGCCAGCATCCACACACTCCGCGAACGCCAGCTCGCCGTCGCGTTCGCACCCTTGGGAGCCCTCAAAGCATGACCGCTCGTCCCGAAGACATCCGCAACGCGGCCTGGGCCGCCTGCGACACCTTCCGCGGCGCCATCGACGCCGATCAGTACCGGCACTACGTGCTGGTGATGCTGTTCCTGAAATACATCAGCGACCAGTGGAACGCGCACGCCGTCGGCTACCGCAAGAAATATCAGGACATGCCCGAAGCGGCGCGCGAGTTGCGCGTGCAGCGCGACATGGGTCGCGAGCGCTTCAATCTGCCCGAGGTTACCTTGCATGACAAGGATGATGAACTCATCGACCGCTTCCTCGGCAGCTTCGACAGCCTGTTCGAGCGCCGCCAGGCCGACAACATCGGCGAGCTGGTCAACATCACCCTCGATGCCATCGAAAAGGCCAACGAACAAAAGTTGCCGGGCGTGTTGCGCAACGTCGATTTCAACTCCGAAACCAACCTCGGCAGCACTCGCGAACGCAACCGCCGCATCAAGCAATTGCTGGAGGACTTCAACAAACCCGCGCTCGATCTACGCAACATTGGCGAGGACATCATCGGCGACGCGTACATCTACCTGATCGAGAAATTCGCCGCCGAAGGCGGCAAGAAGGCCGGCGAATTCTTCACCCCGCGCAAGGTTTCCGAGCTGGTCGCCAAACTTGCCGGACCGAAACCCGGCGACACCATTTGCGATCCAGCCTGCGGGTCGGCCTCGTTGCTGCTGCGTGCGGGCGAAGAAGTGCCGGGCGAGAAGAAGAACTACAAATTGTTCGGTCAGGAATCCAATGCGCAGACGCTGGGCCTCGCCAAGATGAACGTGTTCCTGCATGGCATGGACACTCCCAGTCTCGTCCGCTGCAACACCCTGACCGACCCCGGTCTGTTGCAGGGCGACGCATTGCAGCGTTTCGACATCGTGGTCGCCAATCCGCCCTTCAGCCTCGACAAGTGGGGCGCGGAAGAGGTCAAGGACGACCGCTGGCACCGCTTCACGCGCGGCATCCCGCCGAAGAGCCGCGGCGATTACGCCTTCATCCTGCACATGCTCGCCATCGCCAAGCCGGGTGAGGGACGCATCGCGGTGGTGGTACCGCACGGCGTGTTGTTCCGTGGCGGTGCCGAAGGTCGAATCCGCGAGAGCATCGTACGCGACAACCTGCTGGATGCCGTGGTCGGCCTGCCGGCGCAGTTGTTCCCGACCACCGGCATTCCGGTCTGCATCATGGTGTTCGATCGTGCGCGCGAGGTCGGTGGCCTGCGCGAGCACGAGCGCGACGTGCTATTCATCGACGCCAGCCGCGATTTCCAACCCGGCAAGCGCCAGAACCAGCTTCGAGACGAGGACATCCAGCGCATCGTCGCAACCTATCGCGAGCGGCATGTCATTGACCGTTATTCGCACCTCGCCGCGCTGGACGAAATCGAAGGCAACGGTTTCAACCTCAACATTCCGCGCTACGTGGACACCTACGAACCTGAAGCGGAAATCGACCTGCAAGCCGCGCAGGATGAAATCGAGGCGCTGGAAAAGCAGCTTGCCGACATCCGCAGGCAGATGAATGGCTACCTCAAGGAGCTGGGCATCCATGTCCGCGGGTGAACTGATCCTCTACCGCAGCGAAGATGGTGGCGCGCGCGTGCAATTGCGCGCGGTGGACGGCACCGTCTGGCTGACCCAGGCGGAAATCGCCGAGCTGTTCCAGACCACCTCGCAGAACATCAGCCTGCATATCAAGGCGATCTACGCCGAGGGTGAACTCGATTCAGCGGCAACTTGTAAGCAATACTTGCAGGTTCGTTCAGAGAGCCACCGACAGGTCCGGCGCAAGGTCAACAGCTACAGCCTCGATGTGATCCTCGCCGTCGGCTACCGCGTCCGCTCGCCGCGCGGCGTGCAGTTCCGCCAATGGGCCACCACCCACCTGCGCGAATACCTGGTCAAGGGCTTCGCGATGGACGACGAACGGCTGAAGCAGGCCGGCGGCGGCGATTATTTCGACGAACTGCTGGCGCGCATCCGCGACATACGCTCCAGCGAAAAGGTGTTCTGGCGCAAGGTGCTGGACATCTACGCCACCAGCGTCGACTACGACCCCTCGGCCGAAGCCAGCCAACGCTTTTTCGCGATCGTGCAGAACAAGATGCACTGGGCCGCGCACGGCCACACTGCCGCCGAAATCGTGCATGCTCGCGCCGATGCCGGCCAGGCCAACATGGGCCTGACCACCTGGACCGGTGCCGCGCGCGGCAAGCCGCCCGCTCGCAGCGATGCCGGGATCGCCAAGAACTACCTGCGCAAAGGCGAACTCGACACGCTCAATCGCGTGGTGACGGCGTATCTGGAATTTGCCGAAGTCCAGGCCATTGGTCGCAAGCCCATGACGATGACCGGCTGGATCGCCAAGCTCGACGAATTCCTGAAAGTGGCCGACCGCGACGTGCTTTCGCACGCCGGCCGCGTTACCCACGAACAGGCGCGGCTCAAGGCCGAAGCCGAGTTCGAGAAATTCCGCGGCGCCCGCGTCAATGCCGAAAGCGAAGTCGAGCGCGCGTTCGAGGCGGCGACGAAGCAGATCGAAAAAAAGGCGAAGCTAGCGTCCAAGCCGCGCAAGCCGAAGGGGCAACGCTGATGGCGCCGCGTCTGCCCAACGGCTGGGCGTACCGCGAACTTGGCGATCTTGTGCGCATCGAGTCTGGCGGAACCCCGTCGCGCAGTAACTCGGATTACTGGGGTGAAGCGACGCCGTGGATCACGGCGAAAGATCTCAAAACGTTCGATTTGGTCGACTCACAGGAGCGCTTGTCCGACGCCGGGGCCGCGAGGGCCTCGGTCGCGCCGAAGGATACGGTGCTCGTGCTCGTCCGCGGCATGGGTCTGTTCAAGGATGTGCCGATTGGCGTAACCCGCCGACCGATGGCATTCAATCAAGACGTTAAGGCACTGCATCCGAACGACGACGTATCTGCACGCTTCCTGGGTCACTCGTTGCAAGCGCAACGGCACTACCTGATGGGCAAGGTCGATATGGCCGGGCACGGTACCGGCCGTTTACCGACCGATGTTTTGGAGTCGCTGCCGCTTCCAATTCCGTCGCCGAAGGAACAACGCCGCATCGTGGCGGTGCTGGATGCGTCGGATCGTCGCGCCCACCAGCTCAACGCATTGGTCCGTGCGCGGCGTCAGTACCACGAACAGCTCGTGAATAAACTGTATCAATCAGGCGAAGGGCACACCAAGCAGGCAAAGCTGGGAAGCATCTTGGTGGAGTCGCGTCAAGATGGAACGCATGGCGACGTTGCAAGGAAATTGACCGTCAAGCTCTACGGGAAAGGCGTAATAGCCAAGCCGGAGCGCTTGTCCGGTAGCGCCGAGACACAGTATTACGTGAGGCAAGCGGGCCAGCTTATCTACAGCCAGTTGGATTTTTTGAATGGTGCCATTGGGATCATCCCGCAAGGTCTTGATGGTTTCGAGTCCACGGCCGACCTTCCCGCGTTTGGCATCTCGGCGACAGTGAACCCTGTCTGGTTGCTCGGATACTTGACTCGTCGCAGCTATTACACACGACGAGTTGATATCGCTCGCGGGCAACGCATAGCCCGTCGTGTCAAGCCCCAAGATTTCCTTGATTCGCCAATTCGCATCCCGCCGCGAAGTATCCAGGACAAAGTTGCGACGGCTCTGTCGACGTCACAGGGGTTGGTTGAGTTATCCATTCACCTGCACGACGCCATCGAGAAGCAAAAGCGCGGCCTGATGCAAAAGCTACTCACCGGCCAGTGGCGTCTTGCCCGCGATCAAACCGGCGATCTTTCGGATCGTGAGATGGCACATGCCTGAGCGCGACAATGCCAGTCCCGACTTTCCGCTGTCCGAAGCTGGCAGCGCGCAGTTGCAGGCACTGCACACGCTGTCGGCGCTGGGCTGGCATTACCTGTCACGGGCCGAAGTGGAACGCCTGCGCGATCACCGCCGCAGCGAGGTACTGCTGGAAGAAGTGTTGCGCAAGCAACTGGCGCGGATCAACCGCATCCGCTACGACGAGCGCAACCATCCGTTCTCGGAAGAAAACTTGGCGACCGCGGTGCAGCGCCTGCGCGAGCAGCCGTACCAGGGCCTGCTGCGCAACAACGAGGCCGCGACCGACCTGCTGCAACTCGGCACCGCGTTGCCGCAGCGCATCGACGGGCTGCAACGTGAATGGAGCCTGTGCTACATCGACTGGGACGACTGGCAGGCCAACGCCTTTCACATGACCGCCGAGTTTCCGGTGGAGACCGTACCGGGCCAGGTGATCCGGCCGGACGTCGTGCTGTTCGTTAACGGCATTCCGTTCGCGGTGATCGAAGCCAAGAGCAGCCGCGAGAAAGTGGAGCAGGCGATCAGCCAGCAGTTGCGCAACCAGAAGCCGGAAGACGGCGCACCCGGCCTGTTCTGCACGGTCCAGATGTTGATCGCCGCACAACCGTATGCGCCACGCTTCGGCACTGTCGGCACGCCGGCCAAACTGTGGGCGGAATGGAAGGAACAGGACATTCCGGCCTCGGACATCGAGGCGTTGATCAATCGGCCGTTGGATGCCATCGAGCGCGCCGAAATCATGAAGGATTTCGCGGTGCACCAGCGCCGGCATCGCGCGGTGCACGATGCCGGCGGTCGCCGGGTGATGCCTCTGGATGAAATGCTGGTCGGCTTGTGCAGGCCCGACCGCATCCTGGAGCTGGCCCGCCGTTTCGTGTTGTTCGACGGGCCGTTCAAGAAGATCGCACGCCACCCGCAGTTCTTCACCGTGAAGCACCTGCTGGACCGCGTGCAGCGGCGCGACGACCGCCAACGGCGCCAGGGGGGCGTGGTTTGGCACACGCAGGGTTCGGGTAAATCGCTGACCATGGTGATGCTGGCCAAGGCGCTGGCGATGGACGTGCGCGGCGCGCGCATCGTGATGGTCAGCGACCGCACCGATCTGGACGACCAGATTCGCAAGACGTTCCGCGCCACCGGGCTTGAACCGGTGCAGGCACGCACCGGCGAGCACCTGTTGGAATTGCTGGAAGCGGGTACGCCGGTCATCACCACGCTGATCCACAAATTCCGCGCGGGCCTGAACAAGCGCAAGCTGGCCGACGACAGCGTCGACATTTTCGTGCTGATCGACGAGAGCCACCGCAGCCAGTACGGCGACATCGAAAGTCTGCACGCGCGCATGCGCGAGGCACTGCCCAACGCGTGCGTGATCGGTTTCACCGGTACCCCGCTGGCGAAGAAGGAGCGCAATACCTTCCTGAAGTTCGGCCCGCTGGTGGAACCGGCGTACACCCTGACCGACGCTGTGAAGGAAGGCGCGGTGGTGCCGCTTTTGTACGAGGGGCGGCTGGTGGAGCAGGACATCGACGCCGCCGCCGTGGATGCCTGGTTCGAGCGCACCACGAAGAGCCTGAGTGACAAACAGCGCGCGGATTTGAAGAAGCGCATGAGCAAGCCGTCGGTGCTGATGGGCGTCAGCGACTGGCTGCGCTGCGTGGCCTTCGACGTGGGCCAGCATTACCGCGACAACTTCCAGGGCAGCGGCCTGAAAGGGCAAGTCGTCGTGCCCAGCAAGCGCGATGCGGTATTGCTGAAGCGCCTGTTCGACGAACTGGACGACGTTCGCAGCGAAGTGGTGATCTCCGCGCCGGATACGCGCGAGGACGAGCACGCCATCGACGAAGCCAGCGACAGCGAGGTCAAGGAATTCTGGAAGCGCATGATGCAGCGCTACGGCGATGAGACGGCCTACAACCGACAAATCATCGATGCGTTCAAGGGGCCGGAGAGTCCGGCACTGCTGATCGTGGTCAGCAAGCTGCTGACAGGCTTCGATGCGCCGCGCAACACCGTGCTGTATCTGGCGCGCCCGTTGAAGGAACACACGCTGCTGCAGGCGATCGCGCGGGTCAATCGCGTGTTCGACGAGGAAGGCGGCGCGGACAAGCCGTTCGGCTACATCATCGATTACTGCGGCGTGCTGCAGGATCTGAATGCGGCGCTCAGCAACAATGCCGCGCTGGCCGGGTTCGACGAAGCCGACATCGCGCGCTCGGTCAGCGCGATCCGCGACGAAGCGGCCAAGCTGCCGGCGCTGCACGCCGATCTGCTGGACGTGTTTGCCGGCGTTGCCAATCGTTACGACGAGGAAGCCTATGCGCGGCATCTGGCCGACGTAGAGGTGCGCGCGCTGTTTTATCGCAAGCTGACCGCGTTCGTCCGCACACTGGAAGTGGCGCAGGTCTCGCGCGAATTCGTGGAAGACACGCCACGGGAGCGTTTGGCGCGCTGGCGTTCTGACGCGCAACGGTTCGAACGATTGCGCGCGCATGCGCAGGCCCGTTACGCCGACAAGATCGACTGGCGCGACTACAAAAAGCGGGTGCAGCGCCTGCTCGACCAGCATGTAACTTCGCACGAAGTCACCACTGTCATCGAGCCGTTGCCTGTGTTCGACGACAAGGCGCTGGAGGCTGCACGCAAGCAACAGCAGCGCGGCGACGCCTCGGTCGCGGACGAGATCGCCAGCAACACCTTGCGCGAGATCGATGAAAAATGGGACGAAGACCCGGTCTTCTACGAGAAGTTTTCGAAGTTGATCAAGGACACGATCGCCGCGTTCCGCCAACACAGGTTGGACGAAAAGGCCTATCTGGAAACGGTCCGCAAGCAGCGCGATGGTGTGACCCGCCGCGATGGCGGCGATGATGCCGTGCCCGTTGCAATCCGCGGCAAAGGCCACGAAACCGCGTTCTGGGGCATCGCCCGGCGTGAACTGCAGAAGACCGCCCTGAAGGATGACGACGTGCCGGTGCGCTTCGCTCAGGCGTTTGCTGATGCGATCGAAAAATACCGCATCGTCGGTTGGCAGGACGACGATACCGTCAAGAACCACGTCCGCGGCGCGATGGATACGTTTTACTTCGATGAACTTGGCGCGCCCGATGCCTTGTCGCCCGATACGCTGGATGCCATCGTCGACCAGGCGATGGAAACGGCCTGCATCCGGATGCCGGACGATGGCCGCGTACGTTGACCTCGAAGCGCGCTGGGGCCGGCATCGTCTGCCCTTTCGGTTGCGACGCGCGGATGTGAAGCGACTGCGGATCGTGGTCGATCCCGAGGGTGCGGTGCGGGTTACCGCGCCACGGCGCGCGAGCAATGAAGCCATTGTTGCCCGCGTGTCACGACGCGGCGACTGGATCCAGCGGCAGCGGGAATGCTTCGCCCGCTGGCGACCACGGACGCCGCCCCGCCAGTACCTGAGCGGCGAAACCCACTTGTTCCTCGGGCGCCAGCTTCGGCTTCGCGTGGAACGCGGCACGCCGCCAGGTGTTGCCATGGTGGACACGAGACTCGTGATTCGGGTTGCCAATCCCGATGACCGACTTGCTGTGCGCGACGCGGTTAGCGCATGGTTTGCGGCGCAGGCGCGGCAGGTGTTGCGGCAACGGTATGTAGAACAAGGCCGTGTCTGGGCACGCCACGGCGTCACGGCACCACGTCTGGTCGCGCGCGCTCTCACGAATCGATGGGGCAGTTATTCCGCAGCCGGAACCTTGACCCTCAATGCAGAGCTTGTGCATGCATCGCCGTATCTGATCGACTACGTCATCGCGCACGAGCTCGCGCATACGATCCATTCCGACCACGGTAACGAATGGCGCCGGCTGCTGGAACGCGTCATGCCCGACTGGAAAGCGCGCAAGGCAGCATTGGAAGCTCAACTGCTCTAAGCACGAAGTCGTTCGCTCGACACGGGGGTGTAGAGCCGCGGGCGCTGTGCGGGGCTCACGTCGCGGTGGTATTTTCGACTCAGCCCTCCGGTCCCCAAGTCCAGTAAAGGCCAAGGTATGCAACGGCGTGTTGCGCGCCGGCAACACTGCGACCAGCGGAAAACAGCAAGCTGAAGTTCTGCGTGAAGTTCAGGTAGCCACCCACGTTCAGCAGTGTGTAGCCGGGCTGGTCGGCGGCCAGCGCGTTCTGGCGGAACAGTTCCGCGCCCAGCGTCCAGCGTGGATTGAAGGTGTATTGCGCCAGCGCGCCGCCGAAGCTGGCGTCGTACATGCCGGGCGCGGGATTGACGATGAAGCCGCCACCGCCGTCGAACGTCCACGCCCCGACACTTTTTTGCACCCACAGCGGCAGCCGGTACCAGGTGCGGCCATTGCCGAGATCGCGCCGCGCGCTGCCGGTCGCCAGTTCGATCATCGGAAATACGCCGACCTGGAACGCGCCATCGTCGATGTTCACGAAGCGGTACTTGATGCCCAGCTCGACATCGCCAAGACCGGTCGCGGTGGCGCCGTGCGGAGGCACGTTCCATGCGTAGGGCAAGACGACGTGGAACTGGGTGTTGGGTGCGATGCCGCGGTTGTATTCGATCGCGGGGCCGGTGATCGCGCTGGCGCCATCGGCGTGGTCCAGCATGCCGAACACGTAGAACTCGTTGTGATGAAGTTCCACCGGCACCGGATCGTCGGTGAGGAACGGTGGCCCGGCAAGGCAGGGCGCGACGCCGGCGAGCAGGACGCCGATCGCCAGCACGCCGCAGCCGACCAACCTTCGCATGATGCCTCCCGCACTGAGTCTCACCCGACACGATAGCGCGATCCGCCCAAGGCACGTACGCCACGACCAATGGCCCTTGCCCGTTTCACGGGCATGGCTACACTCCCCATGACCATCATCCAGGGGAATCCCGATGCGCGCGATTCGTGTTGCTGCCGTGGCGCTGCTTGCGGTGCTGGCGTTTCCGATTGCGGCTGCGACTGCTGCGGCGCCGTTGCCAAAGCCGAGCTTTTCGCAGCCGGCGATTTCGCCGGACGGAAGCCGCATCGCATTCGTGTCCGGTGGCGCGATCTGGGAAGTGCCGGCGAGCGGCGGCGCGGCGCACATCCTCATCGCCGACAACGGCGCGGATTCACGTCCGCTGTTTTCGCCCGAGGGTGACAAGCTCGCGTTCGTGTCGGATGCGACCGGCGACGGTGACATCTACGTGCTGGACATCGCCACCGGCAAGCTGACTCGCCTCACCTACGCCGATGGCCGCGACCAGTTGAGTGGCTGGGCGCATGATGGCCGGTGGATTTATTTCAACTCCGGGCGCGACAACGTCGCCGGCATGGCCGGCGTGTATCGGGTACGCGTCACCGGCGGCACGCCGATGCCGGTGTCGCTGGAGTCTTACCGCTTCGAAGAACAGGGTGTGCCGTCGCCGGACGACAAAACCATCGCGCTGGTCGGCGGCGGCTGGGGTGAAACCCAATGGTGGCGGCACGGCAGCGCGCACATCGATCACGGCGCGATCTGGTTGCTGAAGAACGACGGATCGCACACGTACACGCGGCTGACGCCGAACGACGCGCGCGCGGACTGGCCGATGTGGGCACCCAATGGACAGTCGTTGTATTACATGAGCGACCGTTCCGGCAACGAGAACATTTGGCATGCCCAGCGCGGCGGCAGCGAGGCGCCACTCACGCATTTCACGCAAGGCCGTGTGCTGTGGCCGACGATTTCGGCCGACGGCAAGACGATCGCGTTCGGACGCGGCTTCGGCATCTGGACCGTCGATACCGCTACCGGCAAGGCGCAGGCGGTGCCGATCACCTTGGCCGGCGCGATCGCCGGGCCGGAGGACAAGCACGAAACCAAGCACGACGACTTCCAAGACCTGGCGTTGTCGCCGGATGGCAAGAAAATCGCGTTGATCGTGCACGGTGACGTCTATGCCGCGGATGCGGACAAGGGTGGACAGGCCGAGCGCGTCACGCACGTGCCGGGTGTCGCCTACGGCATCGTCTGGGCGCCGGACAGCCGCCGCATCGTGTATGGCGCGTTCCGCGACGGCGCCGAGCACCTGTATCTGTACGATTTCTCGAGCGGCAAGGAAACGCAGCTGACACGCGGCAATGGCGAGGACAACGCAGCGACGTTTTCGCCGGACGGCAAGCAACTGGCGTTCCTGCGCGATGGCCGTGAGCTGGAAGTGCTGGACCTCGCCAGCCACAAACTGCGCACGCTGGTGAATGCGCACCTGGATTTCCGGCGTCCGCTGACTTCCGATCGCCCGCTGGTGTGGTCACCGGACGGGCGCTGGATTGCGGTGCTCGAATGGGGTCCACGGATGTTCCGCAACGCCGTGGCGGTAAACGTGGCCAACGGCAAGACCATTACGATCAGCCGACTGGCCAACACCTTTTCCGATGACCTCGCCTTCAGCCCGGATGGCAAACAATTGCTGTTCACCACCGGCCAGCGCACCGAGCAAGGCCAGGTTGCGAGCGTCGATTTGGTACCGCGTACCCCGCACTTTCGCGAAGACCAGTTCCTCGACTTGTTCAAGAAATCGAGTCCCGAGCAAAAGCCCGGCAATGAATCCGGGGATCACGCCGCATCCGGGCACAACACAAGCAAGCAGCCGCACAAGCCGGTGCATGTGCAGATCGATGCCGACGGCATCCGCAATCGCCTGACACTTTTGCCGGCCGGTCTCGACGCACAGGCGATCACCATCAGCCCCGACGGCAAGACGTTGCTCATCACGGCGCGCGTGGCAGGCCATACCAATCTGTATGCGTGGTCGTTGAATCCGCTTGCCAAAAAGCCGACGGTCGCGCGGCAACTGACCTCGTCGAGCGGCGACAAGGCCGATGCGCAATTCAGCCCGGACGGCAAGACGGTCTACTACCTCGACGACGGCAAGGTCTCGATGGTGCCGTTGAAAAAGGGTGGCAAGGCCAAGCCATTGTCGGTGGCAGCGAATATCGATGTCGATTTCGCAACCGACAAGATGCTTTCGTTCGAGCAGGCCTGGACGTGGCTGCGCGACAACTACCACAACCCGGCGATGAACGGCGTGGACTGGAACGCCGTGCGTGCGGCATACCTGCCGCTGATCGCGGGCGCACCGACTCCGGCCAGCGTGAACCGGCTGATGAACCAGTTGGTTGGCGAACTCGATTCCTCGCATTCGGGTGTGCGCAAGGGTGGCCATACCAAGCCGGTCACCGGGCGGCTCGGGTTGTTGTTCGATACCGATGTCTACGAGCGCAGTGGCAAGCTGCGGGTGACGAGAGTGACGCCGTTGTCGCCCGCCGCGATCGCCGGCATCAAGGTTGGCGACGTGCTGGAAGCGGTCGACGGACACGTGCTCGAGGCCCACGATGATCTGTACGCGCTGCTCGAGAACCGGATCGACCACAAGACCACGTTGCGCATCAAGTCCGGCGCCGCGTCGCGCGAGGTCGACGTCAAACCCGTCGATTCGCGCACGCTCGCGATGCTCGACTACAACGCTTGGGTGAACGCCAATCGCGCTTACGTCGCGCGCATCAGTGGCGGCAAGCTCGGCTACGTGCACCTGCCCGACATGTCGATGGCGAGCCTGCACCGGCTGTATCGCGAACTCGATGCGGACAACATGAATCGCGAAGGCGTGGTGATCGACGTACGCAACAACTTCGGCGGTTTCGTCAACGCCTACGCGCTCGACGTGTTGTCGCGCAAGCCGTACCTCAACATGACCTTCCGCGGCTTCGATCACGCCCAACCGGCGCGCAGCATCCTGGGCCAGCGTGCGCTGGAACGCCCCACCGTGCTGATCACCAACCGCATCACCTTGTCCGATGGCGAGGATTTCACCGAAGGCTATCGCGAGCTGCACCTCGGCAAGGTCGTCGGCGAGCCGACCGCGGGCTGGATCATCTACACCACCAACCAGAAAATGGTCGATGGCGCCAGCGTGCGCCTGCCCTTCATCACCGTCACCACCGAAGACCGCAAACCGATGGAACTGCACCCGCGCCCGGTCGACGTGCCGGTTTCGCGGCCATTGGGCGAGGGTTATCGCGACAAGGACAGCGATCTGGATGCGGCGGTGCAGACGTTGTTGCAGCAGTTGCACCAATGACCACAACCGGGCGCTGAAAAGCCATCCCCCTCTCGCGCTGCGCGCGCGTTCGCTTCGCTCCGGCTTTCGGTGCCTGTAGGGCGGGAGAAGCGCAACGCATCCCGCCATGCAGGCAGCTCGCATACGGTAGGACGCGCCGCTGCGCGGCTGCTGCCATACGGCTGAAAAGCCATCCCCCTCTCGCGCTGCGCGCGCGTTCGCTTCGCTCCGCCCTTCGTTCCGAAGGGGGAAGGTAATCGGGAGTCCGCGCGCGCCGAAGAGAGGAAAACAAGCCCGGATAGCGCGCGCGCATCCCACGAATTGAAAAGCCATTCTCCTCGCCGCGTTACGCGCGCGTTCGCTCCGCTCCACCCTTCGTTTCGGAGGAGGAAGAAAGCTGGGAGTGTGTGTGCGCCTTGAACGGGGGAAGACAACCCGAATTGCGTGCGTTTACCCTCTTCCGCAGGAAGGGGGTCGCTGTGCCCGCCGTCAGGCAGGCGCAGCGGGGGGATGAACCGCCGTTGCCGGCGGCGACCTCCCTCCAGGCTTGGCGCCCGCCGCGGCTGACGGCTGCGGGTGTTCTGCCATCGCCGCCGCTTTCGGCCACAGCGCATCGAGTTTGTTGGCGAGGCGCAGCTGCGCGACATTGCGCATGCCCTGGTCGATCTGGAGTTGCGTGGCGTTTTCAGGCGCCGGTGGCGCGTCCGGTGCACGGGTCAGGTCGGCGATCTGAGGCGCCACCGCTTCGGTCAAGGCGAAATACGCGTCATGGATACCGGCCAGATTCAACAGCATGCCGGGTAGTGCCCACGCCGCGGTATTGCGCGTGACTGGGTGGTTCATGTGCGCAGTGTCGATCAGCAGGTAGGGCGGCGTCTGTTCCAGGAACCCTTGGCCGTTCTTGAAACCGGCCTGCTGGAAAGCGGGCACGATAGCGGGCAGGTGGTCACCGAAAAACACGATCAGCGTGCGACGCTTGCGCTTCGCCAATGTATCCACCAGCCGCCCGAGTTGCCGATCGGCGTGCTGCATGTGATAGATGTAGTTTTGCAATTCCAGTCTGGCTTGGGGGCTGGTGATGCCCTTCGGCACCGGGATCGCGTCGCGCACCTTCGCATCGATGCCGGGCTCGGAATCGTACGGCCCGTGCGCTTCGATGCTGAGGCCGAATACGAAACGCGGCGCCCCCGAATCCGGCAACTGGCGCAGCAGCTCGTCGGTGAAGGATTTGTCCGACATGTAATTGCCGTCGTCGGCGGCGTCGTCGGGCGGAAAATCGCCGATCGAGATGAATTTGCCGAAGCCGAGCTCCTTGAACGCTTCGGTACGGTTCCAGAAACCGGGATTGTTGCCGTGCACTGCCAACGTGGTGTAGCCGTCGCCATCCAGCAAGCGCACGATGCCCGGGATCTTTTTCTGGTGGATCTGCAGGTACGGAAACTGCACCGCCGGGAAATAACGCAATGGCAATCCGGTCAGCACTTCGAAGCCGGTGCGGATGGTGCCGCCGCCAAACGTTGGCACGTGCAGCCAACCCGACACGCCGTGTTGGGCAAGACGGTGCAGGTTGGGCGTGAGGTCGGTGCCGGGCGGGTAACCGTTGAGGATGGTCGGATCAAAAAACGATTCGGAAAGGATCACCACGATGTCGGGTTTTTGCGCTGCGGCCGTCACCGCGGATTGCGCAGGCGGCTGCGCCTGGGCGTCGTAACGTGCCATCAGTTCGAGCGCGGCGGGCACGTTCGGCTTGGCGTGTTCCGACGCAAATTGCAGGTGGTACAGCATCAGTGAACCGATCAGGCCCGCGTGCTGCCGGGTCACGCTGGCCGACCACGGCTGCATGCCGAGTGCTTGCTGGTTGTACACGCCGCGCCAGAACGGCACGCCGGCGAGCAGCGTGGCCAATGCGGCCGCAAGAATCACCCCCGCAACCGCGCGCGCGCTGCGCGGCTTTGCCCGCAACAATGGCGGCTCGATCCGAAACCACACCACCAGCACCGCGATGCAGGCCAGCACCACCAAGATCAACAACACCACGTGCGGCAGATAGCCCGACAACAATTCGCCACCGCCATGGCCCAACTGGCTCAGCATCCGGAAGTCCGCCGGCATCAGCGGCACCGCGAGGTTCCTGACCTTCAGCGCGTTGACGCCGTACAGCAGCGCCTGGATCAGGAACGCCAATACGAACGACCAACCCGCGCGGCGCGTCCATGCCAGCAGCGTGAAGGCCAGCAGCAGACCCGGCAAGGCATTGCAGATTTCCCGCAGCGGCATGCTCCACCACGGAATCCAGGCCGGATGGTTCCACCACGCCGGAGGCACCACGCCGGCACCGCCGTCCAGCCACGCGGTGCACAACACGAATGCGATCGCCAGCACCACCAGCAACGCGGTGCGCGCACTTGGCGATGGGTAATGTCCGGGGCGGGGTGGAGGCGCTGTGGGCATACGGGTTGCGCTGGATGTGTCGGGCAAGAAAGCCTAGCCGACACTGAATGAACGGTGCGGACGGCGTCAAGTTGACGCTGCGCGGCGCGTGCGCCATCCGGCGTTGCCGACTCTGGCACGCTGCCTGTTGCGGGCTTGTGGCGCAGCAATCAGCGACGATCGCGGTGAAAAACGACCGCATAATGAACGCATGTCGTCCTTGCCCGCTGCCCTCGAGCACCTCGTATCCGAACGCTCCGCGGAACTCGCCTCGCGCTGTCGCGCTGCCGGTGTGGCGATGCACGATGACGCGGGCGTTGGCGAGCGCGTGCGGCGCATGTTGCTGGCCAGCGATTTTGCCTTCGAAGCCCTGCGCGCCGATCCGGCGTTGCTGACGTCCGCAGGTCTGGAACGCCTGCGCGATCCGTCGCCGGCGAGTGCGCGGGCCGACGCGTTGCGCCGCCAAGGACAAGACATGCTCGCCGCGTTGCGGCGCTTTCGGCGCGCCGAAGCGGTGCGCCTGGTGTTTCGCGACGTCAACGATCTGGACGACGTGACCGACACCCTGGCCGGGGCTACCGAGTTGTACGAGGCCTTGATCGCCGCAGCGCTGCGGCATGCCGAGCAAACCGCGCGTGCGCGCCACGGTACCCCGCGCAACGCAGACGGCGCGCCGCAATCGCTGGTGGTATTCGCGCTCGGCAAACTCGGCGGCGCCGAGCTCAATTTTTCCTCCGACGTCGACCTGATCCTGGCATATCCCGAAGCCGGCGCCAGCGATGGCGTGCGCCCGCTCGACAACGCGGAATTCTTCGCGCGGGTCGCGCGCGAGTTCGTGCGCCTGCTGACCGAAGCGACCGCCGACGGTATCGCCGCGCGCGTGGATCTTCGCTTGCGACCATTCGGTGTCGCCGGCCCGGTGGCGGCGTCGTTCGCGGCGATGGAACAGTATTACCAACGCGAGGGCCGCGACTGGGAACGCTACGCGTGGATCAAGGCGCGACCAGTCGCGGGCGACATCGCCGCCGGCCGCCACTTGCTGGAAACCTTGCGGCCGTTCGTGTATCGACGTTACTTCGATTACACCGCGCTGACCGGGCTGCGCGACATGAAAGCGTTGATCGACGCGGAAGTCGCGCGCCGCGATCTGGCCGACGACCTGAAGCTTGGCGCCGGTGGCATTCGCGAAATCGAATTCATCGTGCAGTTGCAGCAATTGATACGCGGTGGCCGTGATGCTTCCCTGCGCGTGCAAGGATTGCTGCCGGCGCTCGCCGCCTGTGCCGCGCGCGGCGATCTGGCGCAGCGGCATGCGCGCCAACTGCGCGAGGCGTATCTGTTCTTGCGCCGACTGGAAAATCGCGTGCAGATGTTCGCCGATCGCCAGACCCACGCGCTGCCGGACGAAGACATGATCCGCACGCGGCTGGCGCACACGCTGGATCACCCCGACTGGCAGGCGCTGGTGTCGGCGTTGGGCGAACAACGCGAACGGGTCAGCGCGATTTTTGCCGACGTG
>JBOHYW010000071.1:0-17318 GCA_050738155.1 Rhodanobacteraceae bacterium | reverse complement strand
GTCACGGCCCACTGCTGCGCGCATGCGACGCACGATCTCCACGGGAAAACGCATCCGGTTTTCCGCCGAGCCGCCCCACCGATCGGTGCGGCGGCTACTGCGCTCGGCGAGGAACTCGTTGATCAGATAGCCTTCCGAACCCATCACCTCGACGCCGTCATAGCCGGCGGCCTGCGCCAGCCTTGCGCAACGCACGAACGCGCCGATGCTGCGTTCGACGCCGCGCCCGCTCAACGCACGCGGTGTAAACGGGTTGATCGGGGATTTGATCGCCGAGGGCGCAACCGTAAATGGATGCACGCCATAACGTCCCGCATGCAGGATCTGCAGGCAGATTTTTCCCCCCGCAGCATGTACCGCGTCGGTGATGCGGTGGTGCCTGGCTGCTTGCCAGCCTGATGACAATCGGCTGGCAAATGGCTTCAGCCAACCCGCGATATTCGGTGCGAATCCGCCGGTCACCATCAAGCCGACGCCGCCGCGCGCACGCGCAGCGAAATATTCCGCGAGTTTGCCGAAATCGCGCGAACGGTCTTCGAGCCCGGTGTGCATCGAACCCATCAACACCCGGTTCGGCAGCGTGCAGAAGCCGAGATCGAGCGGCGCGAACAGGTGCGGGTAGGGCGTGGTCGAGGCCGGTTGGGTCATCGCGATGAGCATGCCGCTGTCGGGACGCGCCGGCAAGTGTATGCTGCATACGTCGACGGAATTTCGGTGCAAGCTGATAATTCCGGGAACAACGCGCTCGCGTTGTCAGACCTGAAGGAGATTCATGGATCCGCAAGCTGTCCTGAAATTCTGGTTCGACGAATTGACGCCGAGGCAGCATTTCGAAAAGGACGAAGGGCTGGACGTGGTGATTCGCACGCGTTTCGCCGATTGTCATGCGGCGGTAGCGCGTGGCGAACTCGACGTGTGGCGCGACTCCGCCGATGGCCGACTGGCCGAGATCATCGTGCTGGACCAGTTTTCGCGAAACCTGTTCCGCGATGACGCGCGCGCGTTTGCCTGCGACGGCATGGCGCTGGTACTGGCGCAGGAAGCGGTTCGCGCTGGCGCCGATCGTGAGATGCCGGGCGCGCGCCGCGCGTTCCTGTACATGCCGCACATGCACAGTGAATCGCGCGTGATCCACGTGCAAGCCGAGCGCCTGTTTCGGCAACCGGGCCTTGAAAACAACTACGAGTTCGAGTTGAAGCACAAGGCGATCATCGACCGCTTCGGTCGCTATCCGCATCGCAACGCAGTGCTGGGACGGGCATCCACGTCCGAGGAGATGGCGTTCCTGCAGGGACCGGGGTCGTCGTTCTGAAGGCGCCGCCGCCCGGCCAGATCAAACTTGCTGCACGCGATTGCGCTTCCACCAACCGATGCCGACCACGCCGACCACCAGCACCGCGTCCACCACGTAGCGCAACAGATCGTGTGCGTCGAACCATGGCGCGACCACCTTGTCGTGGGTCAGCATGCGCGCCGAAGTCCAGGCGATTGCGCCGGCGCCGATGAAAACGATCGCGGGATAGCGATCGATCAGTTTGAGCAGCAGGGTCGAGCCCCACACCACCAGCGGCACGCTGACCAGCAGGCCCAGCACCACCAGTCCGAGGTGTCCACCGGAGGCACCGGCGATGCCGAGCACGTTGTCGAGCCCCATCAGCGCGTCGGCCACCATGATGGTAAAGATGGCGCTCCAGAAACCGCTTGCAGCATGGGTCTTGTGCGCGGCCGAATCCTGCTGCTTCAGCAACCGCCATGCAATCGGGATCAGCAGCAAGCCGCCGACCAGCATCAGACCGGGAATCTTGAGCAGCCAGATCACCCCGGCGGTCATCGCGACGCGCACGATGATGGCGCCGAAGGTGCCCCAGAAAATCGCGCGAAATTGATGGTCTTTCGGTAGCCCGCGTGCCGCCAGTGCAATCACGATGGCGTTGTCGCCGGCAAGTACCAGGTCGATCACGATGATCGACGCGAGGCCGCTCCAGAACGCGGGATCAACAGGGTTTTGGAAAACGGCTTCGACGGGGGACATGCGGCAGCTCCTGCGTGGACGGTCGCACCCACGCGCCGCGCGGCGGTACGTGAATGTCGAAAGTCTCGCGCGCGGCATGCAACCGCCGTGGCGACCGGGGCGTTTTGCGCCCGTGTTGACGATCGCCACGCGAGCCGGCAGGGAAGTCGACCCGGTGCTACTCCCTTTCGGGTTATTTCGTCGATTTTGCTTGGGCAGCGGCGTGCGGTCAAGTAGTGTCGGGTCTGGCACAATATCCGGTTCACCGCGCAATCCCGACAGGACGTACGCCATGAGTTCAGCCGATATTCGTTCCGCCACGCGCCCCGCGCCCGATCAGCCGCTGGTTGATGTCGCCGAGTACGTACTCGACTACCGCATCGAGTCGAAGGAAGCCTGGGACACCGCGCGCTACACGCTGATGGATGCGCTGGGCTGCGCGATGCTGGCGATGAAATTTCCGCAATGCGTGAAACATCTCGCACCGATCGTGCCGGGCGCGACACTCGCGGGTGGCGCGCGGGTGCCGGGCACCGCGCTGGAGCTGGACCCGGCGCAGGCTGCATTCTGCATCGGCGCGCAAATCCGCTGGCTGGATTTCAACGACACCTGGCTGGCGGCCGAGTGGGGCCATCCCTCGGACAATCTGGGCACCATCCTTGCCGTCGCCGACTGGCATTCGCGCAAGGCCATGCGTGAAGGCGGCCAGCCGCTGACAGTGCGCGATGTGCTGGGTTGGGCGATCAAGGCACACGAAATCCAGGGCTGCTATGCGCTCAGGAATTCCTTCAACCGCGCCGGCATGGACCACGTGATCCTGGTGCGGCTGGCATCGACCGCGGTCGCGACGGCCATGCTGGGCGGCAACCGTGAGCAGGTGATCACCGCAGTCTCCAACAGCTGGATCGACAATGGCAGCCTGCGCACCTACCGGCACGCGCCGAACACCGGGCCGCGCAAGAGCTGGGCAGCGGGCGATGCCTGCCGACGCGCGGTGATCCACGCACTCAATGCAGTCAACACCGACGAGCCGAGTTACCCGTCGGCGCTGAGCGCCAAGACCTGGGGATTCTATGACGTGGCGTTCGGCGGCAAGCCGTTCGAGTTCGAGCGGCCGTTCGGCTCCTACGTGATGGAGAACGTTCTCTTCAAGATTTCCTTCCCGGCCGAGTTCCACGCGCAAACGGCAGTGGAGTGCGCGATGCAGTTGCACCCCGAGGTCGCCGATCGCATCGCCGAGATCGAGCGCATCGAGATCGAAACCCAGGAAGCAGGCAGCCGCATCATCGACAAGACCGGACCGCTGGCGAACTACGCCGACCGCGATCATTGCATCCAGTACATGGTGGCGGTGCCATTGATCTTCGGCCGGTTGACGGCTGACGACTACACCGATGACGTTGCAGCCGATCCGCGCATCGATGGGTTGCGCGCGAAAATGACGGTCAGGGAAAATCCGCAATTCACCAAGGATTATTTCGATGCCGATAAACGCTATATCGGTAATTCCGTGCAGATATTTTTCAAAGACGGCAGCAAAACCGAAAAGGTTTCGATCGATTATCCGATCGGCCATCGCCGCCGTCGCGCCGAAGGCATTCCGGTGCTGAAAAACAAGTTCCAGCGAGCCTTGGAAGGGCACCTGCTCGAATCGCAAGCTGCTGAAATTGTAAATATCTGCGAACGCATGGATGCAATGCAAACGATGCCCGTACCGGAATTCATGGACTTGTTCGTGACGGGAAATCCCTGAGTTCAGGATGAACGGCTAATGGCCGCGACGGGTTGAATTGTTTGTTTTTTGCTAAACTGGCGCTGCCGTAGCGGATTGCGCGTGCTGGCAGCGCGTTATCCGGTTACTGTTGCAGTCAGGAAAGACAGTGTTGCGCCATCTCGGCGTGACACTGACAGAATCAACAATGAGGAGACTCTCCGATGAAACGTAACGGCTTGTTCGTGGTCATCGCGCTGGCCTTGGGTACTGTTGGCGTGATGTCGGTTGCGCATGCCCAGGACACGGGTGCCGCCGCAGCGACGGGAAGCATGACCAACCCCGATTACAGCAACTGGTACATCGTCCCGCGTATTGGCGTGGTTGTCCCCGACAATGATCGGGAAGTGAAGACGGACGCGATCGGTGGCCTCGGTATCGGTTTCTGGGTGAACCCTCATTTCACGCTGGACGTGGAAGCCACGAGCGACGACGCTGATTTCAAGGATTCGTCTCCGCGCCCCGGCAAGGAATGGGAAACGCTGGGACTCGACGTCGCCGGCCGTTGGTACTTCATGGACCCGGCCGCCAAGTGGCGTCCGTACATCATGGCTGGCATTGGGATGTGGCATCATGCGGCGGTTTCCAGCGAGCTGGGAGAAGCCGGTGGCGCCTGTGGATGCCTGGCTCCGAGTAGTGGAGGCGGATGGGCTCCGGGTGCCACCGTCGGCGTCGGCGTGCTGTACAACGTCAGCGACCGCATCGCCCTGCGTGGCGAAATCGCGGCGCGCTATTACCGCGATACCAGTTCTGCACAAGAAGCCGGCCTCGCCGGCCCGGGCCTGCCGCACACCTACGGCCCGAAGCAGTGGCTGGATTCCATGGCGACCATTGGCCTCGTGATCAACATGGGTCACCCGGCACCGCCGCCACCGGCCGCACCGCCGCCACCGCCGCCGCCGCCGCCGGCAGCGCCACCACCGCCGCCGCCGCAGCATGTGGTCATCGACCTGCGTGGCGTGAACTTCAAGTTCGATCGTCCCAAGAAGGGTGAAACCAACATCGGCCCGACGCTGAAGCCGCCGGCATCCGACTCGGTGGCAATTCTGGATCAGGCGGTCGACACCCTGAATCGGTACCCGCAGGTCAGCATCGAGATCGATGGTTACACCGACTCGGTCGGCACCGACAAGTACAACCAGGGCTTGTCCGAGCGTCGCGCCAACATCGTCGACCAGTACCTGACCTCGCACGGTATCGATGCAAGTCGCATCACCGACGTCAAGGGCTTCGGCGAGGCCGATCCGATCGACACCAACAAGACCTCGGCTGGCCGTCAGCGCAACCGTCGCGTCGAGTTCAAGGTCGAGCAGCCGGACCAGGGCGGCACGATGTAAATCGCCCATGGATGGATCCGGTGCAGGCCTGGCCGGTGAAGTTCGCGATACATGAAAAAGCCCGGCGCAAGCCGGGTTTTTTCGTGCGATCATCCCTTGGGAATGTCTGATCGATTCTTTTTGCTGCAACAGAAGCTTTCATCCGCGAAGGACGCCAAGCACGCGAAGGGAAACTCCATCAGCTCTTCTTTGCGTTCGTTTGCGTTCTTTGCGGACAGATTGCTTTTATGCAAAAGACACCGGGTTCCGGATATCGCTGCGCAATCCGGGATGACGAGCAAAATCAGAGTTCCCCTTGATCGCAGTTTTGGTGAAATGCTCCGCATCTCCGGTCGCGGCTCGAGGTATGCAACACCAGAACGGCCGTGCTTGGCCTGACTTTTGACGACATCCGCTTCGGGAGAAGGGTTGCGGTCGTGCGCATCAAGACCTCTCATCCACGGGAATCAACAAAGGCCACCGCCACGCGCGCGAGTGCCAGTGTGCGCAACCCGCGTCACGGTCTTGCGCGGACCTTGTCCCGGATGGGGATATGTTCGCGCAGCGAGGCCGAGCGGCGCATGATTGCCGGGCGGGTGGCCTTGAACGGT
Source organism: Rhodanobacteraceae bacterium (assembly GCA_050738155.1). Classification (GTDB taxonomy): domain Bacteria; phylum Pseudomonadota; class Gammaproteobacteria; order Xanthomonadales; family Rhodanobacteraceae; genus 66-474. The sequence continues at coordinate 11,609 of JBOHYW010000071.1, read as the reverse complement.
GTCATCGTGCGAGATCCCGAAACGCCAGTGGATGCGCAGACGGATCGCATCACTCTGGATGGGGTTGCGGTACAGGTGCGCGAACGAGTCTGCATCGCCATCAACAAGCCGCGCGGATTGCTGGTGAGTGCCAATGACGAACATGGTCGCGATACCGTGTTTGCTTTGCTGCAAGACACGGACTTGCCATGGCTGGCGCCGGTCGGGCGGCTGGACAAGGCCAGCGAAGGGTTGTTGTTGATGAGCAACGATCCTGCCTGGGCGGCGCGCATCACCGATCCGGCCGCGCATCTCGCCAAGACCTATCGCGTGCAGGTGCGCGGCGTGCCGGACGCGGCAACTCTGCAACGATTGTGTACCGGTGTGACCGACCGCGGTGAGCACTTGGCAGCGGCGACGACATGCGTAATTGGCGGCGGTGACAAAAATACCTGGCTGGAGATCGTGCTGACGCAAGGCCGCAATCGGCAGATTCGCCGCATGCTCGCGGCGTGCGGGCACGATGTGCTGCGCCTGTTGCGTGTCGCCATTGGACCGCTGCGATTGGGCGACTTGCCCAAGGGTGGCTGGCGGCAGTTGACCGTCACGGAAGCGGACGCGTTGGCGCCGATTACGCGGACGCAGCGTGGCAGGTCACGCGGCCCGGATTCCGAACTTACGCGGCCTGGCGATCACCGCCGATCCAGGTTTCCGTAACCCGCAAAGCCTCGTCGACCACGGTGAAATCGGCACGGCAGCCTTGTGCGATGCGCCCGTGGGTCGTGCCAAGGCCGAGGAACTGTGCAGGATAGGTCGCTGCCATGCGTGCGGCTTCGTCGAGCGGCACGGCGAGCATGGCCACGCTGTTTCTCACCGCGTCGATCATGTCGAGCGCGGAGCCGGCGAGCGTGCCGATCGCCGTCTGGCAAATCCCGTCACGCGCGGTAATCGTCTCGCCATTGAGCACGAACGAGGGGTTGGCGGCACCGACCGACGGCATCGCGTCGGTAACCAGAAACACCTTTCCGCGAGGCTTGGCTTTCAAGGCAACGCGCAGGCTTGCAGCATCCACATGATGGCCGTCGACGATGATGCCGCACCATGCATTGGCATCGTCCAATGCCGCGCCGACCATGCCGGGGGCGCGGCTGGTGAGCGGCGACATTGCGTTGAACAGATGGGTGAACCCGCTTGCACCCGCGTCAAGGGCCGCACGCACGGTTGCGTAATCCGCGTTGGAATGACCGGCGGAGACGATCACGCCGTGCGCGACGAGTGCGCGGATTGCGTCGGGTGCGACGCATTCCGGCGCCAGCGTCAGCAGGGTCACCCCTTGTTTGAGGGACGCGGCCAGGCGAAGTTCGTCTGCATCGGGTGTATGCAGGAAGCGAGGGTCGTGGACGCCCTTGCGTTCGCGGCTCAGGAACGGGCCTTCCAGATGAATGCCGAGCACACCCGGTGCGCCCGCGGCGATCGCGGCGTCGGCGGCATTGATGGCGGTGCGCATTTTGTCCATGTCATCGCTGATCAGCGTCGGCAGGAATCCGGTAGTACCGAACTGCCGGTGTGCATCGCCGATCGCCTGGATGCTGGCCACGCTGGGTGTGTCGTTGAACAGCACGCCGCCGCCGCCGTTGACCTGGCAATCGATGAAGCCCGGCAGCACCGTGCGACCCGACAAGTCGAGCTTGTCCGCGTCGGCGGAAACACTCCCCAACGCAGCCAATTCGCGGATCCAACCATCTTCGACGACGACCGCAACGTCGTCGCGCCAACCTTCGTCGGTCAGCACCCGCCCGTGCACCAGTGTCTTGCGCATCAGACTGTCTCCGTAACCTTGTTGAGATGTGGTGGCCGGTCCGGGTCGCGTCCGCGCCGGATCGCCAACAGGTTGACCGCGCGGTAGAAACTCTGGATCGCAAGGATCGGCGCGCACAGCGGATGCTGGCTGGCCACGATCGGCAGCGCTCCGTCGCCGGAAACATTCGGTGCAGCCGTCCATACCGGTGCCCCGCGTTCGCGGAAGTCCGCCGCGGTTTGCATCACGCCTTGCAATGCACCGTCATGCTGCGCAAACAGCAATACCGGGAAATGCGGCCCAACCAGTTCCATCGGGCCATGCCGCACTTCTGCGCTGCTGAAGGCTTCGGCGTGCAGCGCGCAGGTTTCCTTCAATTTCAATGCCGCTTCCTGGGCTGCGGCGAGGCCATAGCCGCGGCCGAGCACGAACAAACCGTTGGCGTGTTCCAATCCATCGACCATCGGTGACCAGTCCAGCGTGAATGCCTGCCGCAGCTGTGCGGGCAAGCTTTGCAATGCGTGCAACAGCGTCGCGTCCCGTCGCCAGTGCGCGACCAGATGCAGCACTGCGCTCAACGAGCCGATGAAACTCTTGGTGGCTGCCACGCTGCGTTCGGGTCCGGCGCGCAGTGGAATCACGGTATCGGCAAGTTCCGCCAGTGGCGAATTTTCGGCGTTGACCATTGCCACAACCCTTGCCCCCGCGTCGCGTGCGGCCTGGGCGCTGCGCAACAGGTCGGGACTGGCACCCGACTGCGAAATCACCAGGTACAGCGCCCCCGAAACCCTGAGCGGTACCGCATAGATCGATTCGACCGATGGCGAAGCGGAAGCGGTCACGCACCCGGTCTGCGTTTCGATGGCGTATTTGGCGTAAGTGGCCGCATGGTCGGAACTGCCGCGCGCGCAGGTAGCGACGAACGGTGGCGGGTTTGTGCGCAACGCGTCGGCGAGCTTGCGCATGATCGTGTCGTTTTGCTCGAGCTGCCGGGTCACGGTGTCCGCAGCGGCGGCGGCTTCGTTGTGCAGCAGGGTGGATTCGGGTGCGATGTCGTGTGTCGTGGGCATGGAGTCGATGGATGATGTCGGGATGCAATAATTATTGGCGTGGCCGCGGCGGCGCGGTGGAACCGCGCACCACGAGTTCTGGGCTGAAGCCTTCGTTTTCGATGACTTCGCCCCGCAGTCGTGCAATCAACAAGCGGGTCGCGTGTTCAGCGATGCGCTCGGTGCGTTGCCGCGAGGTGGTGAGCGACGGCCACGAATGACGCGAGAACGGACTGTCCTCGAAACCGGCGACGGAAAGATCATACGGTACGTGCAGGCCGGCGGCACGGGCAGCCGCGAGCACGCCGGCGGCGATTTCGTCATTGGAGCCGAAAATGGCGGTCGGCGGTTCGGCAAGTCCCAGCAGTCTGCGCGCGCCGCGGAAGCCGTCGTCGAAAGAGTAATCGCCCTCCAGCACTAATTCCTTGCTCAGCTCGATGCCATAAGCCTTGAGGGCTTTTTCGTAGCCCTGATAGCGCTCCGGGCTCGAGCGGTGTTGCTTGCCACCCCACAGGAAACCGATGCGCACGTGTCCGAGCTGGATCAGGTAGGCGGTGATCGCGTAGGCGGCGTCGCGGTCGTCCACGAACACGCACGGGAAACCGTCGCTCGGATCCTCGGCGGCCGAAATAATGCGCACCAGCGGAATGTCGAAGGCGGCCAGCTCGCGCAGCAGGGTCATGCGTTCGGACATCGGCGGCGCCAGCACCAGCCCGGCAAGGCGGGAACGGTTCACCAGGTCGCGCAATTCCTCGGCAAGCCGCGGACTTTTGGAATCGCAGGGATGGATTTGCAAGCCGAAACCCATCTCGCGGCAAGCTGCCAGCGCGCCCTGTTGGACCGCGATGATGTAGTACGGGTTGGGGTTGTCGTAGACCAGCCCTATTGCGTAGGCCTTGGCGCTACGCAGGCTGCGTGCCGACAAGTCGGGTCGATAGTCGAGTGCCTCGATGGCGCGCATCACCTTGGCACGCGTTTCTTCGCGCACCGAGCCTTCGTGATTGATGACGCGTGAGACGGTTTTCAGCGACACCCGCGCTTGTCTGGCGACGTCCCGAATGGTGGCAGTTCCCAATCTGAACTCCTTGCTGGAAGACGAAACGTGGGGGGCGCCGCGATCAGGATGCCGCGACGACGGAGCCGGTTGTATCCGCACGGCGCGATTGGCCGATGCGGTGGCCGAGCAATCCGTAGAACAGAATGTAAACGTATCCCGGCACCATCACCAGCAGGAATGCCAGTTGGAAATTGATGATCTCTTCAAGGTGCACGAAAAGTTGCGGAATCAACGCGCCGCCCGCGATGCCCATGATGAGCAGCGCCGAACCGAATTCGGTGCGGTCGCCGAGCCCCTTGATGGTGAGCGGGAAGATCGCCGGCCACATCATCGCGTTGGCAAAACCCAGCGCCGCCACGAACGCCACCGACACCGAACCGTGCGTGGTCCAGGACCCGAATGCAAACAACACGCCCAGCACGGCCGAGATCGCCAGGTAACGTTGCTGCGAGACAAATCGTGGTGTCAGGAAGACGCCGAGCAGGTAGCCGACCAGCATGCCGATCATGGTGTAGGTCGTCAGGTGCTTGGCTATGCCCAGCGCCATTCCGGAAGCCTGTCCGTAAACGACGATGCCGTCACCGGCCATGACTTCCATGCCGACATAGATGAAAAGGCAAATCACGCCGAGCCACAGATGCGGAAAACTGAAGATGCTGCGTTTGGGCGTCTTGGCCTGCGCACTCACCCGATTGTTTTCCGGCTTGATTTCGGGTAGGGCGGAAAACACCACCCAGATTGCCAGCAGTGCCAACACGATCGCCATGACCACGTAAGGCATGAACGCGCGCCCCACGAAAGCATGCTGCAGCGCTTCCCTTGCCTGCGGTGACGCAGCCGCGTTGATCTTCGCTTGGTAGCTGGTGGCGCCACTGAGCAGCAGCGCACCGAACACGTATGGCGCGATGCCGCCAGCGGCCTTGTTGCAGATCCCCATGATCGCGACCCGCTTGGCGCCGCTTTCGATCGGACCGAGGATGCTGACGTACGGGTTCGATGCCGTTTGCAGCAATGCCAGGCCCGCGCCGATGACGAACAGCCCGATCAGCGCGCCCTCGTACCAATAGCTGGCCATGCACTGCGCGAACACCACCGAACCTATCGCCATCACGAACAACCCCAGCGCCATGCCTTTCTTCATGCCGGTGCGCTTGAGCACCATCGCGGACGGCAGCGCCAGGAAAAAGTAGGACAGGTAAAACGCAAGCGGGACGAGGAAGGCGCCGACGTTGTCCAGGTCAAAACCGACCTTGACGAAGAGGATCAACGAGCTGTTGAGCCAGGTGACAAATCCGAAGATGAAGAACAACACGCCGATGATGACCATCGACATCACGTAGCGCGATGCATTTGACTGGTTTGCGGTGGAGTTCATGGATGCCTTCCACGGTTGGGCCCGAGCCTCCGGGCAGGTGGGTTTGACCAACGTTGTCAATCAAATGTCCGCGTGGGAGTATCGCACGCGATGCGTTGTAGAAACCAGGGTTGGAAATGGTTCGTAATTTTTGATGCAATGCAACATGAATGGCTTAGTCAATGTCTTGGCTTGTCTCGGTTATTTCCTTTTGTTATGCGGTTTACCAACATAGAAAACGCGCGAAAATGGGTTGCTGCATAGCAAATTGACAACGTTGTCTACGTTGACCATACTGCGACACATTCGATCGCGTCGGGAACGGGATGAGTGTGCCAGCAAGCCATGTGAGCCAGCACGTCAACCTTCGCACGCAGCCATTCGTGGCGGCGGATGTCGGCGGTACCCACGCGCGCGTTGCGCTGCTGCGGGCGGTTGCCGGCAAGCATGACATCGAGGTGCTGGCTTACCGCAAGTACGCCTGTGCCGATTTCGCGGGGCTGCCGGAGTTGCTGCGCGAGTTCGTCGAGAGCGATTCCTCCCTGCCGGTGCGGCGCTGTGTCATCGCGTGCGCGGGGCAGGTCATCGATGACGTCATCATCAATGACAATCTGGCGTGGCGGGTCAGCCTGTCGCAACTGCGCGAGGCGCTCGACTTCGACGATGTGGCGCTGCTGAACGATTTCGAAGCCCTCGGTTACGCACTCGATGATATCGGCGATGACGACATCATGTTGCTTTGCGGTCCGACCGGGCGTACTGCCGGGCCCGCGCTGGTCATTGGTCCCGGCACTGGCCTCGGTGCTGCGGTCCGTTTGTCCAGTGGACAAGACGCGCGGGTACTGGCCACCGAAGCCGGCCAGATCGACCTCGCGCCCGGCACCGCGCGCGAGCGCGAAGTACTGGCGCAGCTGGCGCCGTCGGACGGCTATGTGTCCTACGAGAAGGTTCTGTCCGGTCCCGGCTTGCTGACGCTTTACACGGTCCTGTGCGGCTTGCGTGGGACATCGCCGCGTCTGGCATCGCCCGAAGCGGTGACCGCGGCCGCCGAGGCGGGCAGTGACGTCGATGCGGTCGAAGCGCTCGAGATGTTCTGTGCGTTGCTGGGCAGTTTCGTTGGCAATCTTGCGCTGGCGTTCATGGCGAACGGCGGCGTGTATCTGGCGGGCGGCGTGCTGCCGCAAATCCGCAGATTTCTGCAGCGGAGCCGGTTTGCCGACCGGTTCCTCAACAAGGGTGGCATGCGCGAGTTCCTGCTGCGCGTGCCGGTTCGCCTGATCGAACACGGACGTCACGGTGTGCTGGGAGCGGCGCATTGGTACCTGGACAGGCGGCTGCAGGGTGACGCAGGGCATGGCGTCGTCGGCGAAGGGCCACAGGCGTAAGGGTTTTCAGACTATCAATCATCACACCTTGGGCGCCATGAATGTGAGAGGGGCACCCATCATTTCGCGAGCGAGGAGAGGCAGGTCATGAAATTCCGCAAGAGCATGCTTTCGGCGAGTATCGCCGCGGCGCTGTTGTTTGCCGCAACAGCACAAGCGAGCGGTGCCCCACAACAAGATCAGACCACAACCAACAATCAGCAGCAGACGGCGACCGGGCAGCAGTCCGGCACACAGTCGTCTGTGCAAAAACTCGGAACCATCCAGGTGGTTGGCATCCGCGCCAGCCTGTGGAAATCGTTGCAGACCAAGCGCAACGCCAATGCGACGGTGGACGTGGTCACCGCCGAGGACATCGGCAAGTTCCCCAACACCAACGTGGCCGAGGCCATGACCTTGATGCCGGGCGTCACCATCGACCGCCGGTTCGGTCAGGGCGAGCGGGTCAGCATCAATGGCACCGACCCCAGCCTCAACCTGTCGTTCCTCGATGGCCATCCCATAGCCCAAGTCGACTGGCTGTACGGCGCAAGCCCGGACCGTGGTTTTGACTATACGATTTTGGCACCGGGGATCGTCGGCCAAATCGAGGTGTACAAAACTTCGGAGGCGCGCCTGCCTTCCGGCAGCCTCGGTGGCACGGTGATCATCCATAGCCGCAAACCGCTGGATCAGCCCTCCAATGCATTGAGTGCGTCAGTTGGTGAGGTTTACAACGAGCAGGCGAGCAAGGGCAAGCCCAACGCCGCGATCTTCTACAACTGGAAGAATACTTCCGACACGTTCGGTGTGAACGTCGGTGTCTCGCACTACGAAGAACAGATTGACCGCGAGGGGCGTGAGATCTTCGGTTATTCGCCGGTATCCGCTTTTGCCAGCAACCCGGCGGTTGCCAATGAACTGGCGACCGGCACGATCCGGCCCACCGACTTGATGCCGCAGGAAATCAACGCGGCGTACTTCCAGCAGACCCGCAAGCGCAATTCCGCACTCGTGAACCTCGAATTCAAGCCGAACGACCAGTTGGAGTTCGATTTGAGCGGTTTGTACATCAAGGAAAAGTTCAACAACTGGAATCAGTCGATGTACGGGTTTGCCAGTCAGACCGGTGCGACCAACATCACCAGCCTGACTTCCAACGGTGCCGGCTTCATCACCAGCGGACATTTGTGCGGCGCGGGCGATTCCGTCAACTGGGCCGATGGTACGACCAGCACTTGCGGCGCCACCAACACGTACATCGACAACCAAGTCCGCACTTCGAACGTGGTGACCAAGGATGTCAATTTCGCCGGCAGTTACAATGGTCAGAACTGGGGCGTAAGCGGCCAGGTGGGCATCAGCAAGGCCCACAACGATGAAGCCCAATATTTCATCGAGCCGTCCTACCAAGGCGGTTACACGTTCAATATGGCTACCGGCGATCACTTCGACGATCCCGCGGCAGCCCAGAACCCCGCCAACTGGGGCTCATGGGGTAGCTGGTTCGGCAACGTGGCCCTTGTGCCCGTGAATGCCAAGACGACCTACGGGCACCTCGATTTTCACGTGAATTTCGACAGCTTTTTCAACAAGTTGCTGTTCGGTGTGCGTTACGTCAAGGACCACCACGATCAAGTAGAGAACGTATGGAGTGGCGGCGTAACCCCGGGCCAGATGTCCAACGTGGGCGACATCAGCCTCACCGACATCCTTGACAACAACTCGTTCCCGGGCTTCTCGTCGGACCAGATGCACCATATCCAGTCGACTGGCGACACGATCAAGAACTACGTGCTGGGTAGTCCGAACCTCTTCACTGTGGCGCGCGATCCGGCTTCATTCCTCAATAACACTTGGTCGTTCGATCAGAAGACCGAGGAGGCTTACGCTCAGTTGAACTTCGGTGGCAATGCGTTGCGCGGCAACTTGGGCGTGCGTTTCGTGAAGAACAAGATCGATTCGACCTCGTACGTTCTCGGCAGCGCGAGTCCGGTGCTGCCTTCCGATCCGTCATGGCTGCAGACCGACAGCCATACGTACAACGATGTGCTGCCGTCGTTCAATCTCGTTTACGACAACGGGAGCAACGTCGTGTACCGTCTGGCAGGTGCCAAGGTGGTTGCTTGGGCACCGTACACCCAGATGCTCGGCAACAAGTTTCTCAACGATTCCGTGCTGACGGGTAGCGGTGGCAACCCGGATCTCTCGCCCTACAAGTCGTACAACTTCTCCGGATCGGTGGAGTGGTACTTCGCGCCGCAGTCGGTGCTGGCGTTCACGGCGTTCTACGATCACATCCTGAACTACATCTCGACCAGCACGGCGCCCGAAACTGAATTCAATTCCCAGTTTGACACCTCTCCCAAGGACTTCGCTCTGCACTCGCCCACAGACTGTGACCTCAATACTGGCTTTTGTACTTACCAGATGACCACCCCGGAAGGAATTGGTCCGGGCGCCATCAAGGGTTTCTCGGTGAGCTACCAGCAGCCGTTCGGCGTCACCGGCTTCGGTCTCTTGACGAACTACACCTATGCCCTTGGTACCACCCGGGCGGGTTTCGCGCTGCCCTACAATTCGAAAAACTCGATCACGGTCAGCCCGTATTTCGAGAAGGGCCACTTCACCGGCCGGCTGACCTACAACTGGCGCAGCAAGTACCTGGCGGGCGGTTACGTCGCGGGCGCGGCTCCGGCCACCGTCAACGACTACACCGAGTTGGATGCGTCGCTGGGCTGGGCGTTCAACAAGCAGTGGTCGGTGACTTTCGCCGCCCTGAACCTGTTGGACGAGTCTTACGAGATGTATCAGGACACCAAAGCCATGCCGCTCAACAAGTACACCAACGGCCGCCGTTACATGGCCACGCTGCACTTCAAATTGTAAGGAAAAGAGAGTCGAGTCTCTCTGTCTCGCGGGCCGGTTTGGCATCCCGGCCCGCTTTTTTTTGGTACTGTCCCATCTGACACGCGTGTCAATCCGCGCGCTGATTCGGCCGTTGGCGACGGTCGACTTCAAGACGTGCGCTGGAGTCGTGCATACATCACGGGTAGCGTGAACTGAATCGGAGCAAGCGGGAGGTCGCGAGCATGAAGAACATCGCCACAAGTTTTCTGCTTGCCTTGCTCTTCCCGTTGGCGGCTGCCGCCAACGAAAGTGGTTTGCCCCGGATCCTCGTCAACCAGGTCGGCTACGAAGCGTCCGGTCCCAAGCAGGCAATCATCCAGACGTCGCGCAACGATCACATCGACGCTTGTTCGGTGCGTACGTCTCCTGGGCTCAATCCGGTTCTAGAGGTCCATCCGGGTAGCGCCGCAACGGTCGATCATTGGCACGATTGGCGTTTCCGGACGATCGATTTCAGCGGCGTCGAAAAGGACGGGAAGTACGTCATCGAATGCGTGGACAATGGTCCACACGGGCGCCACACATTGCGTTCGTATACTTTCCGGATTCAACACGACGTGCTTGAGCGGCACACGCTCGCGTATGCGCTGTCCTACTTCAAGGCGAGCCGCGTGTCAGGCGCAGATGATCGCGCTGACGCGAACATCGGCTTCATGGATGATCCGGGCAAGCCGCCCATCGATGCGCGCGGTGGCTGGTACGACGCGACCGGCGACTACGGTGTGCACTTTTCCCAGCTTTCCTATACGAGCTACTTCAATACGGCACAGGTACCCCTGGTTGCCTATACGCTCGGCAAGACGTACGAATTGTTGAGCGCGCGCGGCGACGTCAATTTCAGCCAGATCGATCGCCATTTGATCGACGGTGCGACGTACGGCGCGGATTTTCTCGTGCGCATGCATCCCAAAGATGGCTCCTTCTATGGAAGCATCTGCGCGCCCGGTCCGGGGAAAAGACCCGAGGACCGCCGTATCTGTCCGCAGATGACTTCGTTCGCGCTGAAGAAAACCGCGGATTCGACGCTCACGCAACGCCATCCGGAAAACCGCAGGTATCAGGTCAGCTTTCGCGCCGGTGGTGGTTTCGCGGTCGCGGCATTGGCGATTGCGGCCAGCTTGCCGCAGCGCCCGCAATACGGACACTTCGACAATGCCACCTATCTGCACGTGGCCGAGAGCGCGTTCGCCTATCTCGAAAAGAATGACGACCAACTGGTCAACGACGGCAAGCAGAACATCCTCGACGATTTCGAAGCTTTGATTGCAGCCTCCGAACTGCTGCGGACGACGCACGCCGCCAAATACCGCGCCGCAGCGCAGCGGCGTGCCGACAATCTGATCGGTCGCCTCGCGAGCGACGAGCATTTCCAGGATTATTGGCGGCGCGGTGGCAACGGCAGCGGCCCGTTCTATTCCGCGACGGAAGCCGGTGCGCCGGTGGTCGCGTTGCTCGATTACTACCCGCTTGCCGACGCGGCCACGCAGGTGCGGATCAAGCAAGCGGTAAAGCGCTCGTTGAAATTCGAACTCGCGATCACGGGTGAAGTTGCCAACCCGTTTGGCTACGCGCGCATGTACGCGCAGACCAAGGCCAACGGGCGCCGCGCGCAATTCTTCTTTCCGCACGACACCCTGACTGCGCCGTGGTGGCAGGGTGACAATGCACGGATCGCTTCGCTCGCCGCGGCTGCGCGGTTGGCCGTGCCGTTGTTTGCCGACGATTCCGTATTCGCGGGCCAGTTGCGTGCCTACGCGAGCGACCAGCTCAACTGGATACTAGGGCTCAACCCTTACGATTCCAGCATGATGCAGGGTGCCGGCCACAACAACACCGAATACCTGTTCTTCAAGACCTGGCAGTACGAACACCTGCCCGGTGGCATCGTCAACGGGATAACCGGGGCATTCGACTCGAAGGCCGGTGCCGGGATCGACTATGACCTCCCGATTTCCGTGACCCACGGTGATAATTCCTGGCGCTGGAACGAGCAGTGGCTGCCGCATGACGCGTGGTACATGCTTGCGGTTGCAGCGCGTCCCGCGACTGCTGCGACGCCGAAGCAGACAGCGCCCCATTGAGAAGCGGGGCGATCGAG
>JBOHYW010000070.1:0-17414 GCA_050738155.1 Rhodanobacteraceae bacterium | reverse complement strand
CAAATCCATGGCTATCGCGGTAATCTTGTTCATGGGCTCGCCCTCGCCTTTTCGTGATGGAAGCTATAGCTCACCACCACTGGCTCATCGAAGCCTGAATGCGCGGGGGCGAGTCCATGTGATTACATATCCCCACGGGCACAGGTAACACCGGGTCGAAAACCGGCAATGCAAACCCCACATCGGGCGGGTCGCTATAGTAATGGGCTTTGCCGCCCGCATTCCCATGGACACCATCCGCATCCGCGGTGCCCGCACCCACAACCTCAAGAACATCGACCTCGACCTGCCGCGCGATCAGTTGATCGTGATCACCGGCCTGTCGGGTTCGGGCAAGTCGTCGCTTGCCTTCGACACGCTGTATGCCGAGGGTCAGCGCCGTTACGTCGAATCGCTGTCGTCGTACGCGCGGCAATTCCTGTCGATGATGGAAAAGCCCGACGTCGACCACATCGAGGGTCTGTCGCCGGCGATTTCGATCGAGCAGAAATCGACGTCGCACAACCCGCGTTCGACGGTCGGCACCATCACCGAGATCCATGATTACCTGCGCCTGCTGTACGCGCGCGTGGGTACGCCGCGCTGCCCCAACCATGGCACGCCGCTGGCTGCGCAGACGGTCAGCCAAATGGTCGATGCCACGCTGGCGTTGCCGGAAGACAAGCGCTACATGCTGCTGGCGCCGGTGATCCGCGAGCGCAAGGGCGAGCACGTACAGGTGTTCGAGCAATTGCGTGCGCAGGGATTCGTGCGTGCGCGCGTGGATGGCACCGTGTACGACCTCGATGCCGTCCCGGCGCTGGGGCTTCGCATCAAGCACACCATCGAAGTGGTGATCGATCGCTTCCGTCCGCGCGCGGATTTGAAGCAGCGCCTCGCCGAATCGTTCGAAACCGCGCTGCGGCTCGGCGAAGGCCTGGCGATCCTGGTCGATCTGGACGACGACAAGGCGCCCGAGCAACTGTTCTCGTCGCGCTATTCCTGTCCCCAATGCGACTATTCGCTGCCGGAACTGGAGCCGCGGCTGTTCTCCTTCAACTCGCCGGTCGGTGCCTGCCCCACCTGCGATGGTCTCGGCGTCACCCAGTTCTTCGATCCGGCACGCGTGGTCGCGCATCCCGAGCGCAGCTTCGGCGAAGGCGCGGTGCGCGGTTGGGATCGGCGCAATCCGCACTTCTTCCAGATGATCCGTTCGCTGGCGAAGCACTACAAGTTCGATGTCGAGACAGCATGGCGCGATCTGCCGAAAAAGACGCGCGATGCGATCCTGTTCGGTTCCGGCGAGGAGAAGATCGAGTTCCGCTATCTCGGCCACGGCAATGGCTCCGGGTTTACCCGCAAGCACAGCTTCGAGGGCGTGGTGCCGAACCTGGAACGCCGTTGGAAGGAAACCGAGTCCAACATGGTGCGCGAGGAACTGGCGCGCTTCATCAGCGAACGACCCTGCCCCGAATGCCACGGCGAGCGCCTGAACCTTTCGGCGCGCAACGTGTTCGTGGGCGAAACGAACCTGCCCTCGCTTTCGGCGCTCGCAATCGGCGACGCGCGGACGTTCGTCGACGGCCTGCAGCTTGCCGGTTGGCGCGGCGAGATCGCCGATCGCATCGTCAAGGAAATCCGCGAGCGCCTGCGGTTCCTGATCGACGTCGGTCTCGATTACCTGACACTCGACCGCAAGGCCGATTCGCTGTCGGGTGGCGAAGCGCAGCGCATCCGCCTTGCCTCGCAGATCGGCGCCGGCCTGGTCGGCGTGATGTACGTGCTGGACGAACCCTCGATCGGCCTGCACCAGCGCGACAACGAACGCCTGCTGGGCACGCTGACGCGCCTGCGCGATCTCGGCAACACCGTAATCGTGGTCGAGCACGATGAAGATGCAATGCGTCGCGCCGACCGCATCATCGACATCGGCCCCGGCGCGGGCGTGCACGGCGGCGAAGTGGTCGCGCAGGGTACGTTCGACGATATCCTGAAAGCGCCACGCTCGCTCACCGGCCAATACCTTTCCGGCAAGCGCAGCATCGACATACCGCAACTGCGCCGCCAGCCTGATCCCAAGCGCGTGTTGAAGCTGAAAGGCGCGCACGGCAACAACCTGCAGCAGGTCGATCTCGAAATTCCCGCGGGCCTGTTCACCAGCATCACCGGCGTGTCGGGTTCGGGCAAGTCCACGCTGATCAACGACACGCTGTTCCGGATCGCTGCGGTGGAATTGAACGGTGCGTCCGCGCAACCCGCTCCGTACGAATCGATCGAGAAACTGGACCTGTTCGACAAGGTACTGGACATCGACCAGTCACCGATCGGCCGCACGCCGCGCTCGAATCCGGCTACCTATACCGGTCTCTTCACGCCGTTGCGTGAGCTGTTCGCACAGGTGCCGGAATCGCGCGCGCGCGGCTACCAGCCCGGACGTTTCAGCTTCAACGTCAAGGGCGGCCGTTGTGAAGCCTGCGAAGGCGATGGGTTGATAAAAGTGGAGATGCACTTCCTGCCAGACGTATACGTGTCGTGCGACGTCTGCCACGGCAAGCGCTACAACCGCGAGACATTGGAGATCCACTACAAGGGCTACACCATCGCCGATGTGCTGGACATGACGGTCGAGCAGGCCCGCGAAGTGTTCGCGCCGGTGCCGCAAATCGCGCGCAAGCTGGAGACATTGCTGGACGTGGGTCTGGGCTATATCAAACTCGGCCAGAGCGCGACCACGCTGTCCGGCGGCGAAGCGCAGCGCGTGAAACTGTCGAAGGAACTCTCGCGCCGCGACACCGGCAACACCCTGTACATCCTCGACGAACCCACCACCGGCTTGCATTTTTACGACATCGAACAATTGCTGCGCGTGCTGCATCGACTGGTGGATGGCGGCAGCACCGTGGTGGTGATCGAGCACAACCTCGACGTCATCAAGACCGCCGACTGGATCGTCGACCTCGGCCCGGAAGGCGGCGCCGGCGGCGGACGCATCGTCGCAACCGGCACCCCGGAGGACATCGCGGCAACCCGCGGCTCGTACACTGGGCAATTCCTCGCGCCGGTGCTGGACGCTGCTGCGACATCAAAACCATCACGCAAGAAGAAACGCGCGTAACAAAAGAGCTGTTGTCCGCAAAGAACGCAAAGCACGCGAAAAAGATCATTTTTCATGTTGCCTTCTTTGCGTATTTCGTGTCCTTCGCGGACAGATGCTCTTGCCGTATTCATCAATGCATCCATGACCGACAACAAGAAATCGTCCAAACAACGCGCACCGCGCAGACGCACGAAAGCGACGGCCGTGGCGGAAACCACGCCGTCACCTGCGACACCCGCAGGATCGGCGGAACAACCTTCGCCCTCGCGCGTGCTGGCCACGATCCCCCTGCACGTGCGCTGGCGCGACCTCGACGCCTTCAACCACGTCAACAATTCGTCGTACCTGACGTTCTTGGAAGAAGCACGCCTGCAGTGGCTGCGGAACGTACCGGGCGAATGGTTCAGCGAACACGCAATGCCGGTGATGGCGGCGGTGGAGCTGCATTACCGCAAGCCGATCGAATGGCCGGCCGAGATCGACGTGCTGCTTTCCTGCGAACGCATGGGCAATTCGTCGATGACGATCGGCAACCGCATCGTCGATCGCAATGATCCTTCTTGTGCGTATTCCGAGGGCAGCACGGTAATGGTATGGGTCGATCCAGCCACCGGTGCGTCGGTACCGTTGCCCAGTGCAATCCGCATCGCTTGCTCGATGTAGGAGCCTGCGTGCAGGCGACCAGTCGCGACCAAGTCGCTCCTACATCATCGCTGTCGCAGGAGCGTGCGCGCACGCGGCCACACCGCCGCCGCTGGCAATCCCGTCGCGACCACGGTCGCACCTACGTGCGATGTTGTTCCGCCAGTGTCAACGCCACCTTGTCACGCAGGTACACCGGCAGCGCCTGTTCTGGCGGTACGCCCTTGCCCGCCGCGAACAACGGCGCCGCAAGACGCGCGACATCACAGGCCTGCGGGTAGCGATTGCCATCGGTCCAGCGCGGCGGCGCAGGCAGACGCTCGCGGATCGCGTCACCATAAGCATTCCAGCCGGTTCCGAGCACGTTCCATGCTTCGACTTCGGGCAGTTCCAGTGCGGACGCGGCGAGCACGCACTCGCGGTCCTGCGCGTCCACCAGTCCATCCGCATTGAAACGAAACATGCCCGCGTAGATTTCCTCGCGCCGTGCATCGATCGCGGCCAGGATCGCGGCACCGTTCTTCGGCGCCTGCATCGCCAACGCCGCCAGCGATGAAACCGGCACCACCGGAATATCCAACGCCAATGCCAAGCCCTGCGCCACCGAAATCGCAAGACGCACGCCCGTGAACGCGCCCGGCCCACGCCCGACCGCGATCGCGTCGAGTTGTTTGCGCGCGACACCGGCTTCGGCGAGCAATTCTTCCGCCATCGGCAGCACCAGTTCGGCGTGCCGGCGCGGCGCCAGCTCGCTGCGGTCGATCAAGGCATCGCCTTGGAGCAATGCAACCGAGCAGGCTTCCGTGGCGGTTTCGATGGCGAGAAGGTTCATGCGAGGGGGATGGGGTGGAGGACGGGAAAGCGTAGCAGCTATGGCAACCCGCACGCCTTGGCGAAAGCAAAGCTTGAACACCCCCTTCGACACGAAGGGCTCGCCGCGAAGCGGCAGGAGGATGCCGCCTGCACTTTCCCCGAAGCCATCCCCTCTCGCGCTGCGCGCGCGTTCGCTTCGCTCCGCCCTTCGCAAGCGAAGGGGAAGACAGCCTCACCCCCTTCGGAACGAAGGGGGTCGCGCCGCAGGCGCGGGGGGATGACCACTCGCAGCGAAGAATTCCCGCACGTCATCCAGCACCCGCGTGCGCGGCATCGGCGGCAGACTGGCAAGAAACAGTTTGCCGTAGGCCTTGGTGCGCAGGCGCGGATCGCACAGCACCAGCACGCCACGGTCGTGCACGTCGCGGATCAGCCGTCCGGCGCCCTGCTTCAATGCAATCGCCGCAGCCGGAATCTGCCAGTCGCGGAACGGATTGCCGCCCGCGCGGCGCACCGCATCCAGCCGCGCCTGCAACACCGGATCGTCGGGCGAGGCGAACGGCAACTTGTCGATGACGACAACGCTCAAGGCCTCGCCGGCTACATCCACGCCTTCCCAGAAACTGGCCGCGCCCAGCAACACGCCGTTGCCGGAATCGCGGAAGTCGGACAGCAACTGATGACGCGGTGCCGTGCCCTGCACGAACAACGGCCATGGCGCATCGGCCAGCAAATCCGCGGCCAACCGCAACGCGCGGTGCGAGGTGAACAACAGGAAAGCGCGGCCACGCGAGGCTTCCAGCACCGACCGTACGGTTTCAATTACGCGCGCGGTATAGTCGCGCGCGGCGGGTTCGGGCAAGCCTTGCGGCAGATAACACAATGCCTGGCGCGGATAATCGAACGGGCTGCCAAGATCCAGCGTCACCGGATCGACCAGCCCCATCTGACGGGTGAAGTGATCGAACTGTCCCGCCACCGCCAGCGTCGCCGAGGTATGGATCCACGCGGCATCGGTGGCATTGCGCAACGTCTGCAACTGCGGCGCAAGATCCAGCGGCGTCGCACTCAACTCGAACCCGCGATCGGACAGCTCGTACCAGCGCACTTCGTCCTCGCCGTCGCGACCGGCGATCCGTTGCAGGCGTTGATCCAGGACCACGCAACGCGCATGCACGCTGGCCAGCCCCTTGGAACGTTCGGCCTGCCCGACCAACACACCGGCGAGATCATCCAGCGCATCACCCAACGTTTCCAGCGCTTCGGCGGAACCGGCATCGGCTTCGAGCTGCGCGAAGGCGCCGCGCCTAGGCAACGTATCGAACGCAAGCCGCGCCTTGCGGACGGCATCGTTCACACCATCCAGCGCCGGCTGCAGCATGGCCAACGCGCCGGGCTGGCCCGCGCATTCGGCCAGCGTATCGGCCGCGAGCTCAGTGACCTGGCGTGCACTGATCCCGACCGAAAAATATTGGCCGGCAAGTTCCGGCAACTGGTGCGCTTCGTCCAGAATGTAGGCTTGCGCCTCCGGCAGGATCGCGCCGAAGCCTTCGCGCTTCAACGCCAAGTCCGACAGCAGCAGGTGATGGTTCACCACCGTCAGATCGGCGTCCTGCGCACGCCGCCGCGCCTTGAACACGAAGCACTCGTCGTAGAAAGGGCATTTGGTGCCGAGGCAATTCTCGGCGGTCGAAGTCACGCGCGGCCACAGCGGCGAACCTTCCGGCACCTCGATCAGTTCGGCGCGATCGCCGCTGCGCGTGCGCGCACCCCATGCACGCACCTTTTGCAGATCGTCCACCTGCGTGCGCGATTTGAACTGGCCCGATTCGACCGTCTGCTGCAGGCGATAGCGACACAGGTAATTCGCACGCCCCTTCAGCAGCGCGACATCCGCCTTCGCACCGAGGATCGACATTACCCGTGGCAGGTCGCGATGGAACAACTGATCCTGCAGGTTGCGCGTACCGGTCGAGACGATCACCCGCTTGCCCGACAGCAACGTCGGCACCAGGTACGCGAAGGTCTTGCCGGTACCGGTGCCGGCCTCGACTACCAGTGCGTCGTGATTGTCGATGGCCCCGGTCACGGCATCGGCCATCCGCTGCTGCGTTTCGCGCGGCGCGAAGTTCGGCACCTCGCGCGCAAACGGGCCGTCCGCGCCGAGCAGCGCGGATGCGGTGGGATCATCGACTGTGCTGGCCATCGCGCAAGTATGCAGGCCGCCAGCCGCCGCTCAAAGCGCGGCGGGCTTCGATCGACTTGCCAAACTTGCGCCGAGACCCGGACAATCGTCGATCCGCTATCCGATCGCCACACCATGCCCATCGACATCGACCAGCTGACCGAAGCCGAACTGATCGACCTCAATCATCGTATCGTCGAACGCCTGCGCTTCATCCGGCAGGCGCGCGCCCACGTCAGCATGCTGCGGTTCAGCATCGGCGATCGCGTCGAGTTCACGCCCGATACGCGCGGGCCCGTGCGAGGCGTGCTTGCCCGTTACAACAAGAAGACTGTGCCCATTGTCAGCGACGACGGACAGCGCTGGAACGTGGCACCCAGCCTGTTGCAGCGAGTGGTTGAGACACAAACGGCACCGTCCGGACCCACCAGTCCATTGCTGTCGCACGAATAGCCGGACGGAACTTGTCCGTTCTTGCGACCTTATTGCCGCGTGCGATTTACACTTCGATCAACGCGCGCTGCCCTCTGTCGGCCTTCAGTCTCAAGCGTGCACTTCATCCACTCGGCCCAAGATACTCACACCCCTCGCCATTCTGCCCGCGCTTGACCACCACGCGTTGCAATTGCGGCAGGTCACCCAGCTTTTCCCACGTGAAGCGGGCGATGTTTTCCATGGTGGGGATACCGAGGCCTTCCACGTCGTTGAGCATGCGATGGTCGAGCGCGTCACGCGCGATTTCGATGCGGCGTTCCAGGTCGCCCATGTCGACCACCCAGCCGCGTTCGTTCAACGGTCCACGCACCCACACTTCGACCTGATACGAATGGCCGTGCACGCGCCGGTAACGCGGATCGCCGTCGGGACCGGCGTCCAGTTGATGGGCGGCGTCGAAACGGAATTCCTTCCAGACGCTGAAAATTTGTTCGCTCATGGGATGCCAAGGTACTTGTGGGTTTGCAGGCTCAGGCGCCAGTGCGGGTGCGCCTTGCAGTATTCGATCACGGCACGCGTGTTTTCCGCGGCGCGCGGGCCATCCATCGGCTGCAGGAAGAAGTGCGACGCGGTAAAACCGACGAAACGCTCAGGCATGGCCGTCGGCTGCGGGTAGACCAGTTTCAATTCATTCGCGCGTTGCAGTTTCACCGGCGCGTTGCTCTTGGGGCTGACGCAGATCCAGTCCAGGCCTTCCGGCGCATCCAGCGTGCCGTTGGTCTCCACCGCGCATTCGAAGCCATGCGCGTGCATCGCATCCAGCAACGGTGTATCGAGCTGCAGCAGCGGCTCGCCACCGGTGAACACCACGAACCGGTTTTCCTTTTGATCGTGCGGCCACAAGCCGGCGATCTTGTCGGCGACGGCCGCGGCATCGGGGTACTTGCCGCCATTCTCGCCATCGGTGCCGACGAAATCAGTGTCGCAAAAATTGCACACCGCGGTCGCGCGGTCGGCCTCGCGCCCCGACCACAGGTTGCAGCCGGCGAACCGGCAGAACACGGCCGGCCGGCCGGCGTGGAAGCCCTCGCCCTGCAGGGTGTAGAAAATTTCCTTGATGGCGTACATGCGATTTGCTGAATGTCGAACCTGCTATTTTGCCAGCGCGCGCCCTCGCCGTCGCGGTAAGCTGTCCTCGACCGCCAGACCAGGCAAGCATCCGAATCCGCATGCTGCTGCGACGCCAGCCCATTCCGATACTCCGCCCCTTCGTCAAGGCGCTGTGGGCATCACAACCGTCCGACCGCGTGTCTGGCGATTCCCGCTACCGCGAACGCGTATTGCCGACCGGCGACATGCATCTGGTATTCCGCTCGGGCGGGCTCCCGTTGCGGATTCTCGCCGCACCGGGCGACCAGCGCGGCCAGACGTTCGAACGCGCACTGGTTGGTGGCGCGCGAGCGGATTTTTATTTACGCGACGTGTCACCAGCCGGTGCCTCGGTGGGCGCGCAATTGCTTCCGGGCGCGTGCCTGCCCCTGTTCGATGCGCCGGCCAACGAACTGGCGGCGCGCCACATGGCACTGGACGACTTGTGGGGTACCGATGCCGCACTCGCATACGACCAAATCTTCTCGACCAGCGACCCGAGGCGGCAACTGGATGTCTTCGAGACCATTCTGGCCGCGCGCCTGCCGCATGTGCGCAGCGTGCATCCCGCGGTTGCGCAGGTGCTTGCCGGCTTCGATGACTCGCCCAATGTGGACGCGATGGTCGCGGCCAGCGGTTACAGCCACCGGCACTTCATCGCACTGTTCGAATGCGAAACCGGGCTGGCGCCGAAACGTTTCTGTCGCGTGCAACGCTTCCGCAAGCTTCTGGCCGAGGCCGCGACCCGCCCCGCACTGTCGTGGACGGAACTTGCGTTGGCGGCTGGCTACAGCGATCAATCCCATTTCAATCGAGAGTTTCGTGTTTTTACCGGCATCACGCCAGGTGAATATCGCCGCGCGGCGCCACACCACCCGCACCACGTGCCGATGCCAGCCTGGACCGCATCAGCCCGGGTCAACTTCGTGCAAGCTTGACGCGCCGGCAATCACCAGAATGACGGCTCCACCTGCGAGGAGATCAACATGGCCATCCACGAAGCATTCGCCTACCTGACCGTCGACGGCGCGGACCAGGCCATCGATTTCTACATCCGCGCGTTCGGTGCACGCGAGAAATTCCGCCTCACCGAGCCAAGCGGTCGTGTCGGCCACGCCGAACTCGATTTCGGCGGCACCACGATCATGCTGGCCGATGCGTTTCCCGAGTATGGTTTGCGCGACCCAAAAGCGCTGGGCGGAACACCCATGTCGATCCACCTGCACGTGGACGATGCCGACGCGACGATCCGGCGCGCGGTCGACGCCGGCGCAACTCTCGAACGCGAACCGTCAGACATGTTTTACGGCGAGCGCTCCGGCTCGGTGTTCGACCCGTTCGGGCACCGCTGGCTGGTCGGACACAGCATCAAAGAAATGTCGCCCGAGGAAATGCAGCGGCGCTATACGGCGATGATGGAAGGGCAATAGATCGCCGCAACGGATTCGCATGGCTGGAATCGCGGCATGCAAATTCGTGCTGCCCATGCATGCAACTTGCCCGCTCCGACACTCGCCAGCACCGGGACGCGCTGGCACACTGGACAGGTCCTCGTGAAGAGATCCGGGCATGGCCGAGCAAGAGGAACAGGAACCCGAACAGCTCCGACTGATGAAGCGGATGGTCGAGCTGGCGGAATACCAGGTTGAACTTGCCAAGCAGCGCACCGAGATGTCCGCGGATCGCTCGCGCATGTCGGCCGACCGCTCGAGAATGTCGGAGGACCGCTCGAGAATGTCGGAGGACCGTTCACGCATGTCCGCCGACCGTTCGCGGATGTCCGCCGATCGCTCGCAGATGTCGCAGGACCGCTCGACGATGTCGGCCCAGCGTTCCGAGATGTCCGAGGATCGGTCCTACCTGAATGCCGAGCGCACCCTGTCGGTATGGACCCGCACATCGCTCGCGCTGATGGTGTTCGGCATCGCGGTGGATCGTTTCGCGCTGTTGTTGAGGCACCCGACCGCGCCGCCCGGGCAGATACCTGCGTACTCGCTGTCCAGCCTGACGGGCGCGGCGCTGGTGGCGTTCGGCATCCTGATGGTGCTGGCGACCGGCTTTCGTTTCCTCTTCTACGCACGCGATTGGCGGCGCAGGCATTTGCCGGTTCGGCTGCACGGCCCCTATCTCGCGTTCTCGTTCGCGATGTTGACCGCGCTGTTCGGAATCGGGCTGCTGATGCTGATGCTGGTGTTTTCGTGACGGGACGCGCGGCGATGAAAAGCCATCCCTTCGGTCCCCTCACAAGCGCAAAGGGATGAAAAGCGTTACATCCTGACCGGTCCAGCCTTGTGGCAGGCATCACGCCCCTTGCGCGCGAACTGGATGCCGGCCTGATCGTTTTTCGATTCGGCGATTTCCAGCACGGTCTGCCAGTTGCTGGCGCACAGGCCGCCCACCTTCGGACCCAGCGCGAACGAACGCCGAGCGTCGGCATCGGCCGCGGAATAATCGCGCAACAGGATCTCGACCTCGGCGCGGAACTGCAGGATGTCCGGCGCATCCGGCGACAACTTCAGCGCGGCATCGATCTTGTTGAGTGCGTCCCGGTATTTTCCGGCTTGCACGTCGGCGTGCGCGTGGTCGAGGTAACCGTCCACCGCAGGATCTCGCAGCGGCGCCACCTGCACCACCGACTGGTCCTTGGCGCCGGCGGCGCGGATCGCCTCGACCATCGCGGTCGGCGAATGCCTGCCCGAATTCGGTGGCGGCAGCGGCGGCTGCGAACATGCGGCAAGCAATATCGCGCTGCTGCCCACGACGCTCGCGAGCCAGGTTTTCCATTTGGTCATCTTGCTCGACTCCAAACTCTTCTCACGGCTGTTGATGTGATGCCGGCGGTTGCGAACCATTGCCGTTGCCACCGCCGAACAGGTTTTCCAGCCGCTGCAAATAACAGTGGTTCTGCACCTGCGGTGCGTAGCCGGCGATGAACGGGTACTGCTTGGCACCCTCACACTGCGGCAGGGTACCCTGTCCGTTGGCAGGATCGATCCAGGCGAACTGGATGCCGTCGCCGGGCGAGGTGGTCAACGGCGCGCTCGGCAGCTTCTCGAAAAGATTCATCCACACGCGCAAGCCACCGGTAGAACCCCACAGGTGGGTCGGCTGGTTGTCGTCGCGTCCGACCCACGCCACCGCGAGACGATCACCGGTGAACCCGGAGAACCACGAATCGCGCTGGTGATCGGAGGTGCCGGTCTTGCCGGCGGCGTGCAGGTCGGCGAGACTGGAATTGCCAATCGCCGCAGCGGTGCCGTACTCGGTCACCTGTTGCATCATCCAGCGCACCAGCCGCTCGGCTTGCTGGTATTGCCCATGGCCCGGCTTGACCTCGTAACGCTTCAGCACGTGCCCGCTGGCATCGAGCACGCCGCGCAACGTCAGCAGCGGTAGCGCATGGCCGTCGTCGGCGAAGAACTCGTACAACTGCGCCATCTGGAACGGCGAGATGTCGACCGCGCCGAGCAGCAAGGATGGATTGGTCCCGACGTCGGTCAGGCCGAACGAACGCAGGAACGCGGCAACCCTGTCCACGCCGAGTTGCAGGCCCAGGTGCACGCTGGCGAGGTTGTAGGACTTGGAAAGGGCCTCGACCATCGGCACCTCGCCATGCGAGCGGTTGTCGTCATTGTGCGGCGTCCACAGCTTGCCGTTCGGCAACTTCAGTGACACCGGTGAATCGTCCAGCAACGACGCCACGCTCCAGTGCGCGGGATCGGTCAACGCCATCATGTAATAGAACGGCTTGAGACTGGAACCGACCGGGCGCCGCGCGTCATACGCACGATTGAAACCGTGCCGGTCGGACTTGCGGCCGCCGACCATCGCCAGCACGTCGCCACTGGAAGGTTCGACGACCACCACCGCGCCTTCCAGCTTGTCGCCGCGCTTGCCGAGACCGTGCAGGGTCTTGCCCAGCGCCTGCTCGGCGTATACCTGCGCGGCCGGATCGAGCGTGGTGTAGACCGCGAGTCCACCGTTGCGGAGTTGTTTTTCGCTGAAATCCTGCTTCAACTGCTTGCGCACCACATCCATGAACGCCGGAAAACGATCGACCACCAGTTGTGGCGTAGGCGTCACGCCCAGCGGTGCGGCCTTGGCGGCGCGCCATGCGGCGGTGTTCACGAGACCGGTGGTGTGAAAAGCATCCAGCGCGACATTGCGACGCGCCAGTGCGCGCTCGGGATTGCGGCGCGGGTCGTAATAACTGGGCCCGCGCACCATGCCCACCAGCAACGCGATTTCCTGCGGACGCAGCGTCTGCACCGGGCGCCCGAAGTAATACCAGCTGGCGGCGGCGAAACCGTGCACCGCCTGGTTGCCCTGCTGGCCCAGGAACACCTCGTTGCAATACGCATCGAGGATCTGGCCCTTGCTGTAATGCGCGTCCAGCAGGATCGACAGCAGCGCTTCGTTGAACTTGCGCACCAGCGTGCGGTTGCGATCCAGGAACAGGTTGCGCACCAGTTGCTGGGTGATGGTCGAGCCGCCCTGCACCATGTGCCCGGCGCGCAGGTCGGCCAGTGCGGCGCGCGCGATCGAAGACAGGTCGATGCCGTGGTTGTGCTTGAAGTCACGGTCTTCCACCGCCTGCACGCCTTCGACCAGCAGCGGCGGCAGTTGCGACAGCTTCTCGACGATGCGTTCTTCCTGCTCGGGACCGTACAAGGTGGCGATGCGCGCGGGATCAAGATGGCTGCGATGCAGATACTTGTGCGCGGTAAGGTCGTACACGGATTTGATCTGCCCGCCGCCGACGGTGATCCGCACGCGCCGCGGCAGCTCGCCACCGGCCGGGTCCGCGTAACCGCGCGAGGCGATCATGAAGGTACCGCCATCCACGCTGTAGCTGCCCGGTACGTGCGCTTCACCCTTGGCTTCGGTGTAGCCCGCCGACTTCAATTCCAGCTCGAGCGTCGCCGCGTTCATCGGCACGCCGGCCTCGAGCAACTGCGGTCGCGCGTACACCCGGGTCGGCTGGGTGAAGTCGATTTCGCTCACGCGGGTCTGCACGCGATGGTCGAGTACCAGCGTGTACGGCACCACGAAACCAACCGCGAAACCGATGCCGATCAGGATGGGCCAGCGCGCGAATGGCCAGATCCGGGCGATCACCCGGCGCACACGTTCGAACCAGGACAAGGCGTTCTATCTATCCAGCAAGGCCGTGGCGCAGAGTTTACCCGATCGACCGGCGCGATCCGTGGCTTGGAACGGCCACGTTCAGGGCGCGAACGGCGCATCACTCGCCGCGCAACCGGCATTCACTCACTTGCAGCCTTGCCCGGTTTTTCGGTTGCCGCGGGCTTCGACGCCGGCGTGTCCGCGGCCTTGCCCTTGTCGGTCGTGGCAGGCTTGTCGGTGGAGGACTCCTTCGATCCGCCCTGATCGCCGGCAAGGTTGTGCCTCTTTTCCTTGTCGGACTTGAAATCGGTTTCGTACCAACCACTGCCGGCAAGGCGGAACTGGGGCGCCGTCACCTGCTTGCGCACCGTGCGCTGCTTGCCGCAACTCGGACAGGTATCGGGCACGGGGTCGGATATTTTCTGCAAGCGGTCGAATTGATGGCCGCAGGATTCGCAACGGAAAACGTAGATGGGCATGGCAGGGAAAACGCTGGACGCAACCTTGCAAGGATACCCGGAAACCGTGCCGCAGATGCGCGATACAGAGGCATACCGGCGCCCGTTCTATCATTGCGGCTCGTTTTTCTGGAGAAACCCGTGTCCCCGACCCGCACCGCCCTTGCCACTTTCCTGTTACTCGCCACGCCCGCCGCCTTCGCAGCTACTGGCCCGTTGTGCCCGGCCACCCCGCCGCCGCAACCGGCGCCGTACGTCGCACACATTCAGGAGGTCAATCACGGCCTCGGGATTCCGGACGATTACACCGCGCAGCATCACTTGCTGCCGCAACCGGAGGCGAAGGACCTGGTGCAGGTGCCGCGCGACGTGTACGGGCGCAAGGTAAAAATGGTGGCGCCCGCCGCCGCGGCATTGAAACGCATGTTCGCTGCCGCCAAGCGCGACGGCATCAAGCTGGAGACGGTTTCAGGCTTCCGCAGCATGGCCTATCAAACCCATCTGGTCCGCGAAAAACTGAAGCGCGGCATGAGCATCCAGAAGGCGCTCACCATCAACGCGGTGCCGGGCTACAGCGAGCACCAGACCGGTTGCGCGATCGACCTGACCACGCCGGGCGTGCCCGCCGCCGATGGCAGCTTCGCCGACAGCAAAGCGTTCGGATGGCTGCAACGCAACGCGCTGCATTTCGGCTTCCATCTTTCGTTCCCACCCGGCAACAAGTACGGCTACGAATACGAACCGTGGCACTGGCGCTACGTCGCCGGTAGCTCGAGCCGCCGTTAGGGATGTCCCATAAATACATTCGTCATTCCGGACGAACCCACGAAGTGGGAGAGATCCGGAATCTGCTCCCAACTGCTGCAAAACAACAGCAGATTGACTCGCGCCATCCATGGCGCTCACCCTTCGGGGCGCCTTCGGCGTTCGCGTTTGCAGTCCTGCAAACGCAGTCGAGTTCCCGCGCCGGCAAGCCGGCGTGGGCCCCGAAATGACGATGTAATGATTCTTTCGGGGCACCACACTCGGGAATGTCTGATCAATTTTTTTTGCTGCGACAGAAGCTTTCATCCGCGAAGGACGCCAAGCACGCGAAGAGAAACTCAATCAGATCTTCTTTGCGTTCTTTGCGGACAGAGTGCTTCTTGCTTCTATGCAAAAGACACCGGATCCTGGACATCGCTGCGCGACAAGGTCTCCGGGTGAGTCCGTGAAAGCCCGGCGCGAACATCGTTGCCGGTCGGCTGCTGGAACAGCTTCAGTCCGAACTCCGGCAGGATCGCGATCAGGTGGTCGAAAATGTCGCCGGTGGCGTTCTCGTGCGCCACGAAACCCGTTTCCACGGTATAGCCATAAACCTGCAAAGGTATGCCGGCAGGACCGGGATCGAGCTGACGCACGGCCCAGAACAGGTCGTGGTTGACCGTCGGCGCGGCGGCCACGTACGCCTGCATGTAGGCGCGAAAGGTACCAAGGTTGCTGAGGCGGCGCTGATTGCCGGCAAACGTTCCCGCATCGCCAAGCTTGGCGTTCCATGCGGCCAGATCCTTCTGCTTGCCCGCGAAATAATCATCCAGCAGCTGGAACCGGCGCAAACGGTCGATTTCATCCTGTTCCAGGAAACGCACCGTGGTGAGGTCGATATTAATCGCGCGCCGGATGCGCCGCCCCGTCGCATACATGTATCGATAGTTGCGATACGACTTGGACATCAGGTGCCAGGTCGGCACGGTGCTGACCGTCTTGTCCCAGTTGCTGACCTTGATCGTGTTCAAGGCGATCTCGATCACGTCGCCATCGACATTGTCATCGGGCAGCGAAATCCAGTCGCCAATGCGCAACATGTCGTTGGTGGCGATCTGCACGCTCGCCACCAGCGACATGATGGTGTCCTTGAAGATCAACAGCAGCACCGCCGAGACCGCGCCCAGCCCGGCCAGCAGGGTCAGCGGCGAGCGATCGAACAGCGCGGCGATGAACAGGATCAGGGCAATCGCGAACGCCACGATCTTCAGCAGCTGCACGTAGCCCTTGATGGAATGCTCACGCCCGCGCGGACTTTCCCGGTACAGGTCTTCCACCGCCGACAGCGCGGCGTTCACCGCCAGCACCACGAACACCACGATCAAGGCCATGGTGATGCTGGCCACCGCGGCCTCCGCCTCGGCCGGCACGCCCGGCACGCTTTGCAGGCCGTAGCGGACGACCAGCATCGGCACCACCTGCGCAAGGCGCAGGAACACGCCATGCCTGATCATCGCGTCATCCCAGCGCCAACGCGTGCGCGTGCTGATGGTGCGCATCACCCGCGTCAGCACGCGACGCACCAGCCAGCCACACAACCACGCCAGCAGCAACAGCACCACGCAACCAAGCAGCGTGTGCATCCAGGGGTGGGCGAGCAGGTTTTGAAACTTGTCCATCACGGAATCCCGGCATGTGAGCGCCGCCCTACCATAGAGGACCTGCCCAGAGCTGCAACCCTCGACGCGGCGCCATCGGCATCGACACTGGATGCGCCGGCAACAGACGCGACCGGCAATGGACGAACTCGATTACCTGCACGCGGGAGACAAGTACACGCCTGTCGCTTGGCACAGCGCTGGCGGCAATGCCGGCGACTGCCTGACCCGCACAAGGAGCTGTTGGACCAACTCGACCCGCGCAAATTCACCTCAAGAGCCGCCGGGAAAAACTCCCTGTCAGCCGCACACACCTGTACCTGTTTCGCCAGATGTGATGCGTGGTCTACGCGAGACCAATTGGCGGGCTGCGGCCCAGACGCGACAGTCGGCGCCTCTGTTGGGTTACTCGCGAGCGATCATTCACTGAACTCGCCACGCACAGCCAAGTTCAGCGAGCACGCGATCGGGTGGCTCACACAAGATGGCCCCAGGAGCTCTCGGGCCGGCTCGGTCTGCCATTTGGGATGCACGCCCATGTGAGATGCCGGCGGGTCGCGCGGGCTGACAGACGCAGCCTGTAAGGTTTTTGCATAGCAGACGTACTAAAAGATGGTGACCGCCAAAACCGGATGCCAAAGCCATGCCTACCACCTCAAGTGGCTTTACGATCGATACCGCTTCACTCGCCAACTTGGGGTGCTCTGAAGTGATGGCCCGGCTTCACCGAGAGACGTGGGCGTCCGAAAATGAAAGCTGACTCTACGCGAGCCCCGAACACGGCGTCTGATCCCGGCACCGGTGCTCTGGATACGGAAAGGCCGTTGTGGTTCGGCCGGACGCTCCGCGTCGCAGTCGGAGCGCTCCTGCTGTGGTACGGCGTCGCGGGGCTACAGCATGCCGACTGGCTGCTGGCCGGAATCTTGGTTGCCGCCGCCATTCCGCTGGTACTTACCTTGCTGCTATTCACTTACGAGGTGCAGGCCGGGCACGTCCTCGCGCCATCGCAGCTCTTCTGGTGGCACCGCGTGTATTTTATTGGTGCATTGGTCGGGATAAGTCTGTGGCACGGCGTTGACGTAGCGGCCGGTGCGTACGCTGTATTTCTCGGGGTGGCAATGTTGGTC
>JBOHYW010000069.1:0-17536 GCA_050738155.1 Rhodanobacteraceae bacterium | reverse complement strand
GGGCGTGAAGTGCTCATGGCCCGAATTGTATAGGTGCGCGATACAACGCGCGGTACATGCAGCTACGTAGGGTGGAATCGGCGGCGCAGTCGCTTTCGCCATAGGCGAATCGGGCGGCATCCAACGCCCGTCTCACGGAGCGAGTGCAGCAGGTTGTTCGGCGGGCGTCAGCGCGTCCGCTTCGCCAACCATTCGTGGATCGCAGGCGGCACTTCGCGCTGCGCACGGCCCGACACGTAGATGCCAATGTGACCGCCCTTGAACGCAAGCTGGGTGTAGTCCTTGGTGCCGACATGCTCGCCCAGCGGACGCGCAGCGGATGGAGGCACCAGGTGATCCTGCTCGGCGAAGATGTTGAGCACCGGCAGCGTGATGTCTTTGAGGTTGATCGGCTGGCCGCCTATTTCGAGGCCGCCCTTGACCAGCTTGTTGCCCTGGTAGAAGTCGCGGATGAATTCGCGGAACGCTTCGCCGGCCTGGTCGGGCGAGTCGAAGATCCACTTTTCCATGCGCAGGAAGTTCTCGAGCTCCACCTTGTTGTCGAGGATATCCAGCATCGCGACGTACTTCTGCTGGTTGAGGCGCACCGGCTTCAGGGTGAGGTAGCACCAGTTCATGAGATCCGCCGGTACGTTGCCCAGCGTGTCCACGAACAGGTCCACGTCCATGCCGCGCGTCCAGTGCGAAAGCATGTTGTCCTTGGTGTGGAAATCGACCGGTGTCACCATCGTGATCAGGTTCTGCAGCTTGTCCTGATGCAACGCGGTAAAGCACAGCGAGAACGCGCCACCTTGGCAGATGCCGAGCAGGTTGATTTTCTTCACACCGGAGTGCTTCGCGACGGCATCCACACAGCGACGGATGTAGCCGTTGATGTAATCATCCAGGTTGAGCCAACGGTCGCCGCCGTCGGGGTAACCCCAATCGATGATGTAAACGTCTTCGCCCAGCGCGAGCAGATTCTTGACCAGCGAGCGGTCGTCCTGCAGGTCCACCATGTACGGACGATTGACCAGCGCGTAACAGATCAGGATCGGCGCTTTCGCGGTCGGCTTGCCCTTGCCCTTGTAGCGGTACACGACCACCTTGTCTTCGGTATAGATCGCTTCCTTGGCGGTGGCGCCGTAATCGACGTCCTCGACCTCGCGCAAGGTGCGCAAGCTCGCGGCGAGTTTCTGCTGTGCGCGCAGGGCTTCATCGAGGGCGCGCTTCGGATCGATGCGGATCGGGTCCATGCGGTCACTCCTCGCGCGGTTTGCTGGCGGATTTCGCTGTGGGCTTACGTTTGCCAGCGACTTTGTTCGTGGACTTGCGGGTTGCCGAGGCCTTCGGTTTCGTGCCCTTCAGCTTTTCGATTTCGGCGCGCAACGCGGCGATTTCCTCGCGCAAGCTGGCATCATGTTCCGCGCGATTCTTCGCGTCGCGATGCAACGCATGCACGCGCTTGCCGATGCTGTCGATTTCGCTGCGGGTCGGAATGCCCAGATCATTGGAAACCTTCTCGACCTCCTGCTGCATGTGCTTGCGCACGCGCATCTGCGCATTGACCAGCGCGCCGTACACCTCGCGAAACTCGTCGGACAGCGCAACGTCCGCATAGGCCTGCTCGGCCGCGTCCACCCACAGGTCGTACAGCCCGCGCACGGTTTCGACCTGCCGGCCGGGCTCGTCGCGTTCGGCCAGTTTGTCTTCGAACACCTCGAAGGCACGCCGGCTGGCTCGCGCGATCAGCGCGTTGTAGCGATTGAGTTGGTGCTGGTAATCGAGCATGGCCTTGGCCATGCGCTGGTAGTGTTCCTGGTGCTCGCGCGCATAACCGAATGCCGGCAGGTCCAGCAGCGCACGCGCCTCGCGCATCGCCGGTTGCAAGCCTTCCATCATCTGCTCGAACCCCTTGGCACCCTGCCCCGCGAGTTCGCGCAACGCACGCGCGAGCGGGTTGTCGATGAGCGCCGCGTCGGCACCGGGGAAATTGAACGCGCTGCGCACGGCTTCGGACCATGCCTGCGGGTCAACGCTGCCCTGCGCGCCCTTCTCGGCCAGCGATTGCAGCAACGCGAAATAACTGCGCGCACCTGCCAGCAGGCGTTCAACGGTTTCGCTTTGCGTATCCCGCGCCTTGCCGGCGTGGAACAGGCGCGACCATTGTTCCAGCCCTTCGTGCCACGGCATTTTGCCCGGTGCGAAGTCATCCGCGGCCTGGCTGCCGAACGCCTTGCGCGTGGCATCTGTCCACGCGTCCCAGTACTGACGCGACAATGCCTGCCAGTCGGTCGGCGCGGACGCTGCGTCGGGTGCTTTGGCCATGGAATCGTCTCCGGATGCTTGTCGGATCATGATAGTGGCGTCAATGCTGCACCGCAACAAAATATCGGTTCTTCGCGGTGCAGGCGAACCGTGACCATAGGCACTATTGCAGGTGCAGGGACGGTCGGATGCTGCAACACGGCGTCCGCCCTACGGGCAGCGTGCCGCACTTCAGAGAGGGAACCACCATGCGCACATTCGGCTTCGCATTCTCGATCCTGCTCGCGACATTCATGGTCGTACCGTCGTACGCCGCGGGCAACCCACTTTTGCTGTTGCGCAATCCGACGATGTCGAAGACCGCCATCGTGTTCGGCTACGGCGGCGAACTCTGGGAAGTGCCACGTACCGGTGGACAGGCGCACGTCATCGCAAGCGGCATGGACTTGTTGAGCGGCCCCATTTTCTCGCCCGACGGATCCGAAATCGCGTTTACCGGAACCTACGACCACAACACCGACGTTTATGTGATCCCCGCTTCAGGCGGCCAGCCGAAGCGCCTCACTTTTCACCCTGGCCCCGACGTCGCGATCGCCTGGACGCGCGACGGCAAGAGCGTGCTGTTCCGTTCGCACCGCTACAGCTTTTCCGATCCCGATCAGCTCTACACCGTTCCGGTGACAGGTGGTTTTCCCGGTGAACTGCCGCTGTCGATGGCCGAATCCGGCAATTATTCGCCGGACGGCAGCCATCTCGCCTACGTGCCGAACTTCCAGTGGGAACCGTTCTGGAAAGGCTACAAGGGCGGCCAGCACACCCAGATCTGGATCGCGCGCCTGTCCGATTCGCACACCATCCGCATCCCCGATCTCAACGCCAACGAAAACGACCCGATGTGGATCGACGACACAGTGTATTTCTTGTCCGACCGTGACGGCCCGATCACGCTGTTCGGCTATGACGTCGCATCGAAAAAAGTCAGCAAACGCATTGACAACAGCGGCTTCGACATTACCTCGGCTTCCGCCGGCCCGGGCGGTATCGTGTATTCGCAGTTCGGCCAACTGCACATCTACGATCCCACGACCGGTCAATCGCACGCGGTACCGGTCAGCGTGAATGGCGACCTGCCGCAACGCCGGCCGTACTATCAGGATGTCGCGAAAAAGCTCTCGCACGCCGGCATTTCTCCCAACGGCGTGCGCGCGGTGTTCCAGGCGCATGGCGACATCCTGACCGTACCGACCAGACACGGCAGCGTCACCAATCTCACCCACAGCCCAGGTGCGATGGACCGCGATCCGGCGTGGGCGCCGGACGGCAAATCGATCGCGTACTTTTCCGACCGCGAGGGCGAGTACGACCTGTACATCCGCCCGCAACAAGGCGGCGCAGCACGCAAGGTCGCGTTGGGGCAAGACGATGCCTATTACTACGATCTGACCTGGTCGCCGGACAGCAAGAAAATCACCTTCAGCGATCAGAAGGGCAACCTTTGGTTGGTGAATCTGGGCGCCCACAACCCCAAGCCCACCAGGATCGCGACCGCCGGGTTCAACAATGGCTTCGGCAATATCGGCTTCAGCGCGAGCTGGTCGCCCGATAGCCGCTGGGTCGCCTATACCAAGTCATTGCCCAACTACCTGCACGGGGTTTTCGTGTATTCATTGGCGAATGGAAATACCCACCAAGTCACCGATGGCACCAGCGACAGCACCTCGCCGGTATTCGATGCGAACGGCAAATATCTGTACTTCCTCGCCAGCACCGATTCCGGCCCATCCATCGGAACCGACCTGGCGACCCTCGCGCATCCGGTCACGTATCACGTGTACGCGGTGACGCTGCAGGCCGATGCGGCTTCGCCGATCGTGGTGCAGGCTGGGCTGGACAAGGCGCCCGCGAAAAACAACGACAAGCACGAAAAGAAGAAAGACAAGCCTTCCGCCATCGCGATTGACTTCGCCGGCATCGCGAAACGCATCGTGCCATTGCCCGTCAAACCGGCGAACTATGCCGGTCTCGTCGCCGGCACCAGTGGTGTGCTGTTTCTTGAAAAGGCACCGCTGGTAATGCTGCCGTCGCTGATGGGACCGCACGGACCGGCGCTCGACATCGAGCGCTTCACGCTCAAAGACAAGAAGACCCAAACCGTCACGAGCGGCGTGAACGAGTTCGTGCTCGCGGCCGACGGCAAGCAGATGCTGTACGGCAAGGGTGACGACTGGTTCATCGCCGACGCCAAGCCCAAAGCCAAGCCGGCCAAACTCGATACCAAGGACATGCGTGTGTACGTGGTTCCCAGGCAACAGTGGGCCCAGATGTACCGCGAAGCCTGGCGCATCGAGCGCGCGTTCTTCTACAACCCGCTGTTCGATGGTCTCGACATCGACGCCGCGGAAAAGGAATTCGCACACTATCTGCCGGGCATCGCGAGCCGCGACGGACTCACCTTCCTGTTCCGCGAGATGTTGAGCTACATGTCGGTCGGACACATGTTCATCCGCGGTGGTTACGTGCCGAAAATGCAGGAGATCAAGGTCGGGCTGCTGGGTGCGAACTACGCGATCGAGCATGGTCACTACCGGATCACCCGCATTTTCAGCGCCGGCAAGTGGAACCCGAAGCTGTACGCACCGCTGGCGCAGCCGGGCCTGAAAATGAAGACCGGCGATTACCTGCTCGCCGTGAATGGCCATCCGGTGGACGCTTCGCAAAACATCTACAAGGCCTTCGAGGATCTGGCCGGCCAGACCGTCACGCTGACGGTGGGTCCGAACCCGAGTCTTGCCGGCTCACACCCGATCACCGTCAAGACCATTCCCAGCGAACGCAAGCTGCGCAATGTCGCATGGCTCGAACACAACAAACAGCTCGTCGACAAGCTGTCGGACGGCAAGCTTGCCTACATCTACCTGCCCGACACCGGCTGGGGCGGTTTCACCCACTTCAACCGTGACTTCTTTTCGCAGGTGGACAAGCAAGGCGCCATCGTTGACGAACGTTTCAATCATGGCGGTGACCTGGCCGACTACGTGATCCATTACCTGACCCGCAAACCGAAAGGCCTGCTCGTCACCCGCTGGGGCAAGCGCACCCAGGCACCGGCTCCCGCAGAAATCATCCGCGGCCCCAAGGTGATGCTGATCAACCAGTTCTCCGGTTCGGGGGGTGACGCGTTGCCGTGGTATTTCAAGATGGACAAGGTCGGTACGCTGGTCGGCGTGCGCACCTGGGGTGGTCTGGTCGGAATCGGTGGCTATCCGAGCCTGATGGATGGCGGCGGCGTCACCGCGCCGCGCATCGCAGTCGAAGGCCTCGACGGCACCTTCCCGGTCGAGAACCATGGCATCGCGCCGGACGTCGAGGTCTGGCAAAACCCGCAATTGGTGCGTGAAGGCCACGATCCGCAATTGGAGCGCGCGGTGCAGATCGCGATGCAACAGTTGAAGGCGAATCCACCGCACCAATACGTGCGTCCACCATGGCGCGACTATCACCCGAAGCTGCCGCCGTTGCCGGCAGCGAACACGGGAGGATCGGCCACGCATTGACGATCCGGCTGGACGACAATCATGGGTCGACCACCCGCCTCGACACCACGGAGTCAAGCGAACCCCAAGGAAAAACATGGGCGACTCCGTTCGCGCCGAGCACAATGACAGGCCTGGGCAGGCGCTATCCGCCTTGATCCGCGTCCAAAGCTTTTCGACACGGATTGACGCGGATGCACACGGATTCAAAGGGCCAGGGCGCCGGAGCTTGTCGAAGCCCGGACGGAATCCGCAGACTCATGCGGGAGTGGCCGATCGGATTGCTTTTCACCCGTGGCGGCGGCGACGCCAGCGGCGCATCGCATGTCGCACACGCACGATCGCCACGCGTACCGGCAAGCGCAGGAAAGGCACGTCCAGCGCCAACAACAACAATCCCGGAATCAGCATCCAGAAACCAAGTATCGGCAGGAATCCCAGCAAGCCTCCGGCAACCAGCAGCAGTCCGATCGGGATGCGTAGCCAACGCGATGACGGCTTGCGCAGCCAGTCCATCACGCGTGCAGCCCACCCCGGGATCTTGCCCTGCCAGCGATCCAGATGACGATCCAGTCGTCGCTTGTGCTTGTCGATGACGAACTCCCGTTTCGGGGTGATGATGGCACGCCTGGAATGAATGGCCACACGGCCAGCGCAGGCTGCGAGCCGCCGGCGAGCATCACGCCAACCGACCACGGCATGCATGATTCGATTGCAAGATGCTTGCGCGGCTGCAACAGGACGCCGCGTGCCGATGCGTCAGCGCAAGCCGGCGTTGATCTTCCGAAGCGCTGCACTGCCGGGGCACAATTCGCGCTCCCCCAGCGTATTGAACGCCACCGGCGCGGTGTCGAGGTGCGCGTGCAGGTCGGGCGCATCGGGATCGACATACAGCAATCCGGTAACGATCTCGCCACGCGCCTGCGCCGCGTGCAGGTAGTTCATCGCCGCAACCCGGTCACCGGTATCGTGCGACTCCGGCAACTTGCGCAGGCGCAACACGCTGCCGTCGTGCTGGCGCACCTCGCGCAGCTCGCCCGGCGGATATTCGACCGTGATCTCATCGCGCGGCGAGATGAAATCCATCCGGCACAACGCATGATTGTGCTCACGTACGTAGTCGTAGCTCTTGGTGCTGCCGGGATGATTGTTGAACGCGACGCATGGGCTCAATACATCCACGAAGGATGCGCCCTTGTGGGTCATCGCGGCCTTCAGGATTGGCACCAGTTGCGTCTTGTCGCCGGAGAAACTGCGCGCGACAAAGCTGGCGCCCAATTGCAGCGCCATGCCGACCATGTCCACCGGTGCGTCGGTATTGACGGCACCCTTCTTGGATCTGCTGCCTTGGTCTGCGGTCGCCGAAAATTGGCCCTTGGTCAAGCCGTACACGCCATTGTTCTCGACGATGTAAACCATGTCCACACCGCGCCGGATCGCATGCACGAACTGGCCGATGCCGATGGAGGCACTGTCGCCATCGCCGGAAATTCCGAGGTACATCAGCTCGCGATTGGCGAGATTGGCGCCGGTCAACACCGATGGCATGCGTCCGTGCACCGCGTTGAAGCCGTGTGAGGCCGAGAGGAAATAGGTCGGCGTCTTCGAACTGCAACCGATCCCGGAAATCTTGGCGACGCGATGCGGCTCGATGTCGAGTTCCCAGCAGGCCTGGATGATTGCCGCCGAGATCGAGTCGTGCCCGCAACCCGCACACAGGGTCGAAATCGCGCCTTCGTAATCGCGGCGCGTAAAACCGACGCGATTGCGCTGCAGCGACGGGTGGTGCAGTTTGGGTTTTGGAAGGTAGGTCATGAATGCGCGCCTGAAACTATTGACGTCATTCCGGCGCAAGCCGGAATCCATTTTGCTGTTTCTTCCACCACTGCAAAATCAAAATGGATTCTGGGCTCCGTTCGCGGTAGAGCCGCGACCGGCCCGGAATGACTAGGTAGTGATAATTCCCGATTCCCGATTCTCAACTCCCGATTCCCGGTCTCTAAGCCACCTTGCCGCCGCGCAGCGGCGTGACTTCCGCCTCGCCCATCCGTTCACCGATCGCGCGCGCGATGAAACGTGCGGTGATAGGTGTACCGTCGTAATGCAGGATCGGAATCAACCGCGCCGGATCGACCTCGAACTGTTCGATCAGCAGCGAACGCAACTGGCCATCGCGATTCTGCTCGACCACGAATAGCTGCTCGTGGCGATCGATAAACTCGCGCACCGAATCGGCAAACGGATAACCTCGCACGCGCAACGCATCGATGTGCATGCCGTCGGCATCGAGCTTGGCGATCGCCTCGGCCATCGACGGCGATGTCGAACCGAAGTGGATCGCGCCATGTTTCGCGGCATGCGGCGCACGATGCAGCACCGGCTGCGGCAGCAATGCCTTGGCGGTTTTCAGCTTGCGCTTCAGGCGCTGTACGTTCTCGACGTAGTCTTCGCCTTTCTCCGAATACCTGGCATCGGCGTTCTTGCTGGTGCCGCGCGTGAAGAAACTGCCGCGCGTGGGATGCGTACCCGGATACGTGCGGTACGGAATGCCGTCGCCGTCGACATCGCGATAGCGCCCGAACGCCTTGCCGGCTTCCAGCTCCGCGGCGGTCAGCACCTTGCCGCGATCGTAGTGGCGCGCGTCGCCCCACTCGAACGGCTTGCACAGGCGATGGTTCATGCCGATGTCGAGATCGCTCAGCATGAAAACCGGCGTCTGCAAACGGTCGGCGAGGTCGAGTGCCTTGGCGGCGAACTCGAAGCATTCGTGCGGGTCTTCGGGGAACAGCAGCACGTGATTGGTGTCGCCGTGGGAGGCGTGTGCACAGAATGCGACGTCGGATTGTTGGGTGCGCGTCGGCATGCCGGTAGATGGTCCGCCGCGCTGCACGTCAACCAGCGTCACCGGAATCTCGGCGAAGTACGCAAGCCCGATGAACTCGTTCATCAGCGAGATGCCCGGTCCGGAGGTCGCGGTGAACGCGCGCGCGCCGTTCCAGCCTGCGCCGGTGACGATGCCGATCGAGGCGATCTCGTCCTCGGCCTGCACGATCGCGTAGTTGTGCTTGCCGGTTTCCGGATCGACACGCAACTTTGTGCAGTATTTCTGGAAAGCTTCGGCCAATGACGACGACGGCGTGATCGGATACCATGCGCACACCGTGGCGCCACCATAGACCATGCCCAGCGCCGCCGCGCTGTTGCCGTCCACGAAGATGCGTTCGCCGACATTGTCGCGGCGTTCCACTTGCAGCCCGATGGGTTGCAGGTTCCGTTCTGCAAAATCGCGACCGAGATCCAGCGCATGCACGTTGGGCTCCAGCAGCGCCTGCTTGCCCTTGTACTGCTCGCCGATCAACCGGATGATCACGTCGCGTTCGATACCGAGCAGCACCGACAGCGCGCCGAGGTACATGATGTTCTTGAACAGTTGCCGCTGGCGCGGATCTTCCCACGTCCGGGTGGCGATATCGGTCAGCGGCACGCCAATGATCGTGATGTCGTCACGGAACTTCGATTTCGACAGCGGCTTCGAATTGTCGTAAAAAAGGTACCCGCCCGAGGCGAGACCCTTGACGTCCTCGTCCCAGGTTTGCGGATTCATCGCGACCAGCAGGTCGTAGCCGCCGCGCCGCCCCAGCCAGCCAGCCTCGCTGATGCGCACTTCGTACCAGGTCGGCAGACCCTGGATGTTGGACGGGAAGATGTTGCGCGGACTGACCGGTACACCCATCCGCAGGATGCACTTGGCGAACAGTTCGTTGGCAGAGGCCGAGCCGGAACCGTTGATGTTGGCGAACTTGACGACGAAGTCGTTGGTGGCGGTGATGGACTTCATGACGGTCACTGCTCTGAAGCCCTCCCCTTCAAGGGGAGGGTTTGGGAGAGGATGGGTCTATTGGTTGGACGCCATGAACACCATCCCCACCCCAGCCCTCCCCTTGAAGGGGAGGGAGACCAGCAGGATCGCCGCACGAATGGCTTCACGCCGCCACCTTCTTCTTGGATGGCCGCGCGGAATAATCCTCGCCGCGGCCAGCATACGATTCCGCGAACAGAAACCGCCGCATGTCCCACGCCCCGGTCGGGCAACGTTCGGCACACAGGCCGCAGTGCAGGCATACGTCTTCGTCTTTCACCATTACGCGTCCGGTCTTGACCGGCTCGGACACGTACAAGTCCTGTTCCACGTTCTCTGCCGGCGCGGTCAGGCGCGCGCGCAGATCAGTCTCATCGCCATTCGCGGTGAAAGTGATGCAATCCATCGGGCAGACATCGACGCAGGCGTCGCACTCGATGCAAACGTCCTCGGTAAACACGGTCTGCACGTCGCAATTGAGGCAACGCTGCGCTTCCTTCCACGCGGTCTGCACGTCGAACCCGAGTTCCACTTCCTGCTTGATGTTCCTGAGTGTCTTTTCTTTCGGCGCCCATGGCACCACGAAACGCTCATCGGGTGAAATGTCGTTGTCGTAGCTCCACTCGTGGATGCCCATCTTCTGCGACACGAGGTTGGTCAGCGGCGGCGGGCGCTTGCGCACGTCTTCACGCTGCAACAGGTTGTGGATCGACACCGCGGCCTGGTGCCCGTGCTCGACCGCCCAGATGATGTTCTTGGGCCCAAACGCGGCGTCACCGCCGAAGAACACGTTCGCCAATGTCGATTGCATCGTCAACTTGTCGAGCTTCGGCATGCCCCACTCGTCAAACTCCATGCCGAGATCGCGCTCGATCCACGGAAACGCGTTCTCCTGACCCACCGCGATCAACACTTCGTCGCACTCGAAGTATCGATCCGGCTCACCGGTTGGAAGAAGTTTGCGCCTGCCGCTGGCATCGTGTTCGGCGCGCATCGGCGTGAACCACATGCCGGTGAGCTTGCCGTTCTCGTGCACGAATGATTTCGGGTTCAGCCAGTTGAGGATCTCGACACCCTCGTGTTCGGCGTCTTCCTTCTCCCAAGGGCTGGCTTTCATCTCGTCGTAGCCGGAACGCACGATCACCTTGACGTCATCGCCACCGAGCCGTCGCGCGCTGCGACAACAATCCATTGCAGTATTGCCGCCCCCCAAGACAAGCACGCGCTTGCCGACTTGCTTGACGTGTCCGAAATACACCGACGCCAGCCACTCGATGCCGACGTGGATCTTGACGGTGTCCTCGTCGCGCCCGGGAACATGCAGGTCGCGCCCGCGCGGCGCGCCGCAGCCGATGAAGATCGCGTCGAAATTTTCGTCGAGCAGCTTGCGCAGCGAATCGATCCGCCGGTTGCCGACGAATTCCACACCGAGGTCAAGGATGTAACCGACCTCCTCGTCAATGACGTGCTCCGGCAACCGGAAGCGTGGCACTTGGGTACGCATGAAGCCGCCGCCCTTGGCGTCGGATTCGAAGATGGTCAGGTGGTAACCCAATGGCGCAAGATCACGCGCAACCGTCAATGATGCCGGGCCCGCGCCAACACAGGCGATCCTGAATTTTTCGGTTCCGGAGATACGCTCGGGCAGCCGTTCGCGCATGCGCTGTTCGATACCGTCACTGCGATTGTCTGCGGCGACGCGCTTGAGGCGGCAGATCGCGACGGGCTCCGGTTTTTCACCGTTGTTTTCCTCGACCCGCCCGCGCCGGCAGGCCGGCTCGCACGGTCGATCACAGGTGCGCCCGAGGATGCCTGGGAAAACATTCGAATCCCAGTTCAGCAAGTAGGCATCGTCGTAACGGCCGGCCGCGATCAGGCGGATATAGCGCGGCACCTGGGTGTGCGCGGGGCACGCCCACTGGCAATCCACCACCTTGTGGAAGTATTGCGAGTTGCGGATATCGGTCGGTTGCACGCCAACGCTCCTGCCATCCGCGGGGGCGTCGGCTGGCCGGCGTCGCCCGTTGAGGCGAGTCTAACCGTTTCCGGAAAAAGCGAAAGAGCCGTTGGCCATGGGGATTCAGTTCCGTGAATCGACCAACAGCGAGGTCATCGCGAGCGTCGCAAACACGTCATCGTTGAAAGCCTCGATGGTGTCGTCGTCACGTTGCAACGCTGAAAAAACGGGCCTTGCGGCCCGTTTCATCGCATGCTCACTGTACAAAATCCGAAGCGCAGGTTTTCGCCGTCATTCCCGCGAAGGCAGCAATCCAATGTCCCCCGGTTTCAATAGAGCGGAATCACCGGGTCCTCGCCTTCGCGGGGACGACGAACCGGGTTTTCTGGCAACCCCGCAGCAAATAATCAGACGCTCGCGGCTTCTTCCTCGGTCACCGCCTTCATCGACAGGCGGATGCGGCCCTGCTTGTCGACTTCGAGCACCTTGACCTTGACCACGTCACCTTCCTTGAGCTTGTCGGAAACCTTCTCGACACGTTCGTTGGAAATCTGCGAGACGTGCACCAGGCCGTCCTTGCCGGGCAGGATGGTGACGAACGCGCCGAAGTCCATCAGCTTGACGACCTTGCCCTCGTAAATCCGGCCGGGTTCGACATCGGCCACGATTTGCTCGATGCGATGCTTCGCCGCATCGGCGGCTTCACGGTTGACCGAGGCGATCACCACGGTGCCGTCGTCGTTGATGTCGATCGTGGTACCGGTTTCTT
This sequence comes from Rhodanobacteraceae bacterium, assembly GCA_050738155.1. Lineage (GTDB taxonomy): Bacteria > Pseudomonadota > Gammaproteobacteria > Xanthomonadales > Rhodanobacteraceae > 66-474. Next base: position 5,171 of record JBOHYW010000069.1, on the reverse strand, counting down.
CGGTGATCGAGCGGATGGTGGAACCGCCCTTGCCGATCACTTCGCGGATCTTGTCCGGATGAATCTTGATGGTGAGCAGGCGCGGCGCGTATTCGCTCATCTCACCACGCGGCGTCGAGATCGCCTTGGCCATCTCGCCGAGGATGTGCATGCGGCCGCGGTGCGCCTGCGCCAGCGCGGTGCGCATGATTTCCTCGGTGATGCCATCGATCTTGATATCCATCTGCAGCGCGGACACACCTTCGGCGCTACCGGCCACCTTGAAATCCATGTCGCCCAAATGATCCTCGTCGCCGAGGATGTCGGACAGCACGACGAAGTCTTCGCCTTCCTTCACCAGGCCCATCGCGATACCCGCGACCGGTGCCGACAGCGGCACGCCCGCATCCATCATCGCCAGCGAGGAACCGCACACCGAGGCCATTGAAGACGAACCGTTGGACTCGGTGATTTCCGAAACCACGCGGATCACGTACGGGAACGCTTCCATCGACGGCTTGACCGCCTGCACACCGCGCTTGGCAAGTCGGCCGTGGCCAATCTCGCGGCGCTTCGGGCCGCCCATGCGACCACACTCACCGACCGAATACGGTGGGAAGTTGTAGTGAAACAGGAACGCGTCCTTCGACTCGCCTTCCGGCGCGTCGATGATCTGCGAATCACGGCCGGTGCCGAGGGTGACCGTCACGATGGCCTGGGTCTCGCCGCGGGTGAACAAAGCCGAGCCGTGGGTGCGCGGCAGCACGCCGACACGCACGCTGATCGGGCGGATGTCTTCCAGACCACGGCCATCGATACGCTGTTTGGTCTTCAGCACGCTGTCGCGCACGGTGTGGTATTCGAGGTCTTCGAACTCACCCACGAGATCGGCGGTCGGCCAACCCTTCTCATCGGCCTGCGCCTTCAGCGCTTCCTTTACGTCGGCCTTCAACGCGGCGATTGCATCGCGGCGCTGCAGTTTGTCCTTGACTTGGAACGCCTGGGCCAACTTGTCGCCGACTTCGCCGCGCACTGCAGCAACCAACTGCGCGTCGCGCTCGGGCGCCTGCCAGTTCCACGACGGCTTGCCGACTTCGGTCGCCAGCTCGGCGATCGCGCGGATCGCGGCCTGCATTTCCTTGTGTCCGAACGTCACCGCGCCCAGCATCACGTCTTCGGACAGCAGCTTGGCTTCCGACTCCACCATCAGCACCGCGTTGCCGGTGCCGGCGACCACCAGGTCGAGCGCGGAATCGTTCAACTGCGAATGGCTCGGGTTCAGCACGTATTTGCCGTCGACATAACCGACGCGCGCGGCGCCGATCGGGCCCTTGAACGGGATGCCGGCCAGCGTCAACGCCGCCGACGCACCCAGCAGCGCCGGGATGTCGCCGTTCACTTCCGGATTCAAGGAAATGACGGTTGCCACCACTTGCACTTCGTTCTTGAATGCGTCAGGGAACAGTGGGCGGATCGGGCGATCGATCAAGCGTGAGGTGAGCGTTTCCTTTTCGGTCGGGCGACCTTCGCGCTTGAAAAAACCGCCGGGAATGCGGCCGGCGGAGTAGAACTTTTCCTGATAGTCGACGGTGAGCGGGAAGAAGTCCTGCCCTTCGCGCGCTTTCTGCGCGGCGACCGCCGCCACCAGCACCACGGTGCCGGCCATGCTGACGATTACCGAGCCCGAGGCCTGGCGCGCAACTTCGCCGGTCTCGATGGTGACGGCGTGCTCGCCGTATTGAAATGTCTTGGTTACTTTTGCCACGGGGGTTGTCCTGTCGTTGTGCGTTCAAAAAGGGAACGCCGAAAGCCGGCTAGCTTTGGAATGCAAATGCTGCCGGCGTGAAGGTTCGATGGATAAGCGTCGCTCAGCGACGCAGGCCGAGACGGCCGATCAGCGCCTGATAGCGCTCGACGTCCTTGCCCTTGAGGTAACCGAGCAGGCGGCGGCGATGATTGACCATCTTCAACAGGCCGCGACGCGAATGGTGGTCTTTCTTGTGCGATTCGAAGTGGCCTGACAACTGCTGGATTCGCGCGGACAACAACGCCACCTGCACTTCCGGCGAACCGGTGTCGGTCGGCGCGCGGCGGTAGTCTTCGATGATCTTGCTGGTTTGTTCGGTGGAAAGCGGCATGGGAGCCTTCTCGATGAATGGACATGTTGGAGAGCGGGGTTCCGGCACGTGGCTTGTGCAACGACACCTCGATGCCGTTGCACAAGCCGCCGCCGGGATGATGAAACCCGCGTCAGGCGGGTCGGTGAGCCGAATAGTGTAGCTGCAACAGGCGGTTGGCAACAAGGACCGGGGCACAGGCGACCTCGATACCGCAAAACCGACCCGGTTCAGGTTTTCTCGTTCCCCTTTCGCAAAACGCCCCGGACCAGCCGGGGCGCTCGAGTCCGTGGCCGCGGATGCCCGGCGCCTGTCTCCACAGCGCCTCCGCGTTTCCTGGGGCGCTTCGGTATGACGAACCTGCCACCGCCCAGCTTCGTGGCAAAGCTCGTAGCAAAGCCAAGCCACCAAAGTCCCGAAAACTACCGCTTCGTTGCAAACAACTGCCAGAGCGAGGCCTCGTCAGGAAACCCCGTCGGCTTGAAGTGGAGGGAACTCTGAAACGCGCCCATCGCTTTCTGCACCGCCGGCCCGTAAGAGTCGGTGACCTTGCCGTGGTAGAACCCTCGCTGCGACAGGCGTTGCTGAATCTGCCGAATCACCTCTGTGTACATCTTGGCTTTCTGTTTGCCGACGACGACCTCGACTTTGGGCGAGGACGCACGGAGGCGGTCCTTCCAGTGGTACTTCACCAGCGAGTTGAGGACGGTGAATATCGGGGTTTTGGGGTGTTTCTTGCAATACTCGCTGACCAGGGCCGCGTACAGCTCCGTGGTTTCGAAGGGAGCAGTGTCGTACGTGTCACCCGCGTACTGGTTTATTCCGGTGATGTAGCCGTCGATCCAGCCACCGATCACGTCATAGGCGCGCGAACGCGCCTTGCGCTGCTGGTTATAGATCTGGCAGGTGACGAGGCCCGCGCCACGAATGCCGTATTGGCCCTTCTGGTCGGCCGCGACGGCCACGCGAATCGACGCGGCGACCAGGATGGACACGACAAACCAGCCCACCAATCTACGCATGAGCCACGCCCTTCGCCCGGGATGCGCGATTGGCGTCGCGCGAGTCACACTTTTTCCCGAGGTACACCAAAAGCGGCAGCGCGCCCAAGCCGAGCAGGAAGAGCGGCAGGTCTGGCGGCTCCGGAACGGCAGTCGCAGAACCGGTGTAGATCGTGAACTTCTTCGCCGCGATCGCACTGAAGCCGCCGAGCTGGAACGTGTTGTCCCAAATCGGGAAATTCAGCGTCGGCGTCGAGAAAAGCTTGCCGTCCAGACCCAGCAACCCGCTGAGGCTTTCACTTATGTCTATATCCCCCAACTTCAATTCGAATTTCAGGAAGTCATACGTCCCGATCAAACCGAGGTCGAGGTTCGTATTGTTCGTAAGTGGGGCATCGAGCCAGAACGTAGGGGTAAAAGTCGTCGTCCCGAACAGTGCGAGGCTGGGAAGGTCCGCCCACGCACCGTCCCAGCTGCTTTGCGGTCCGGCTTCGCCGGCAATTTCCACCGGGCGGCTGAAGGCAAGATCCACCATCAGCGTGGGATCAAGGTCGAAATCTTGCCCAAGACTCAGCTGCGGCCCAATGTTGAGATCGACGGGGGCAAGCCCCACCTCCAACGGCCCCAGATCGGCTTCGAAATTGGTGGGGATGCCTACCAGAGACGATAAATCCGGCACATCGATCGTCGCGGTCAACAATGGGTCACTGCCGCTCGAAGAAATGCTGCTTCCGTTCACCCCTCCCAGGGTCGTAACGTTGGGCACGTTGGTGGAGAAAGTCCCGATTTCGCTTCCCTCCCACTGGATCGGAACCTCTTCGCTGCCCAACGGCACATGCGCAACCGAGCCGTCGTCCGCGCCATTCGGAATCACGTCCGGCAGGATCTCCAGCTCGTTCGGGGTCAGCGCAAGAAGTTTCTGATCGATGTTAATGGACGGCAGCGGCGTGGCGCTGGAGGAACAGGCGCCAAGGAAGCATCCCTTTGCGAAAAGAAGTCCATTGAAGTTGGCAACGAGACTCATATCGGCCGTTGCGTCGGGGGACTGGGTCTTGATGGTTCCGCTACTGAGGGCACTGTTCGTGCCCAGATTGAAAAACTGCTGCTGCTGCACCGTATGGGGCACCTGCGCCGTCGCACCGAAGCCGACGTTGGCATCAACGGAGCCGCTGTCGACCGTGTAGCCAAAATTGAGACCAAGCTTGCCATTGGCCACATATCCCACCTCCGCCCCTGTGCCGAGGACAAATCCCCCGAAGGTTTGCCCCCCGCCGAACGGTGTCCCGACGAATTGCGATCCGCTTTTGACAAAAGCGTTATTCGTCCCCCACATGCTTTGATTTTGTGTTGCGAAATTCAGTGGGCCTGCATCGTAAGCGCTGGTGGCGAACGCGGGGCGAGCCACTACCCCCGCACCCAACATGCCGAGCATCAGAAGCGTGTTGCGGGCCGCTGGCCAATGCCGCGGCGCGTGCGATACTGCCTTCTTGGTAATCATGACTTGAGTCTCCTCCGCAAGTAACATTGACTTGTAGCCCCCTGCAGGGCATCGGGTAATCCAGCACCTGCAGGAGTGGATTTATGGCAATCGGTGCTGTGCTCGGCTGGCGCTTCAGAGTCCAGTCCGATTCTCGGCGTCAGGAGCACGTCGTATCCTTCGCAACAGGTGCAAGCGGCCTCTCCATCGAGTGGGCCAGCGCGGATAACAGTGCCCAAGGCAGGGGTCCGGCTTCCTATTGCCGGACCCCTTCCCCGATTGCACCCAGCTGGCCTGTTTCGCCCATTTCGCCACTGCTACGTGAAGCTCTCCCCATTCATAGGCATTCCTGCCGCTCCCCGCTCGTGCTTATCGTGACGCCGCCTGTCCCAGATGAACCCGAGGCCCAACAGCCCCAAGCCCAGCCCCAGCATGCCGAGCGAACCGGGTTCTGGCACGGGCGTTGCGGCACCCGGCGTGAAATAGAACCAGCCGCCGGTCGGCGGATCCTGCGCAGTACCATTGCCGGCGCCGTAGGTGAAGGCGGACTCGTTGTCGAACGTGGGACTTGTCGATAGTCCGAACGCAAAGCTATAG
>JBOHYW010000068.1:0-17611 GCA_050738155.1 Rhodanobacteraceae bacterium | reverse complement strand
AAAAACTGGAGCGGGAAACGAGACTCGAACTCGCGACCCCGACCTTGGCAAGGTCGTGCTCTACCAACTGAGCTATTCCCGCGCGAGCCGGCAATGATACGGTGGCCGGGGCGTCGGATCAAGCATCTTCGCCTCCCCCATCACCCGGCATCCGGCCGCTTTTGAGGACCGGCCAGGCCGCCTTCATGTACGCCAATCCCGACCAGATGGTGAGGATGGCGGCGATCACCAGCAACACTTCGCCGACGTACCATCCGCGCAGGAAAACGGCGTCCTTGTCGCGCTCCCACAGCAGGATGAGGATGGCGACGATCTGCATCACCGTCTTGAATTTGCCGAGCCACTGCACCCGCACACGTCCACGCTCGCCGACGAAGGCCATCCATTCGCGCAACGCCGAAACCGCGATCTCGCGCCCGACGATCACGGCGCTGGTCACCGCCAGCAATGCGGTGGGATGACTTTGTACCAGAATGAACAGCGTCACCGCCATCATCAACTTGTCGGCAACCGGATCGAGAAACGCGCCGAACGCCGATTCCATGTGGAAGCGCCGCGCGATCCAGCCGTCCAGCCAGTCGGTGACCGACGCCAGCGCGAACACGACGACGGCGGCGATGTTGGCTGCGTGCAACGGGATCGCGGGAATCACGTCGTTCGAATAAAACACCACCACCATTACCGGCAGCAGCAGCACGCGGAACAGGGTCAGCCAGGTTGGCAGGTTGATGCGCACGCCGCGCTCTCCGGATCAATTCAGCAAGTGTGGCACAACGATCCCGAACCGTCAGGGAGTGCCGCTGTCGTGGAAAGTCAGGCGATGAATGGCCGTTCTGAATTTCATGGAGTGGGCAGCTTGGATTGAAGCAGCTTCCCGTGGTACGGCGATCAGGGACATCGCACCGTCCAAGGGAGCCCTTTTTCAGCAGCTTACGTGAAAGTCGCTGGATTCCCGCCTGCGCGGGAATGACCAAGACTCGGATTGATCAGAGGTTTCCTATCCATGCAGGAACGCATGAATCCGTTCCGCCAGCTCACGGTTGATGCCGCGCACGCTGCAGAGTTCCTCGATGCCGGCCGCGACCACGCCGGCGTGCCCGCCGAACGTTTTCAGAAGTGCCGCGCGCCGCGCCGCGCCGATGCCGGGGACGTCTTCCAGCATCCCGCGTTCGCGCGCTTTTTCGCGGCGCTTGCGGTGCCCGGTAATGGCGAAGCGATGCGACTCGTCGCGCACCGCATCGATCAGGTGCAGCGCTGGTGAATCGGGGCCGGGTTCCAGCTCGCGCCCCGAGTCGCCCAGCACCAGGGTTTCCTCGCCCACGCGCCGCGACGGACCCTTGGCCACGCCGACCACTTCGATGCCGGAAAGCCCGAGTTCGCGCAACACCTCCAGCGCCTGCGCGACCTGGCCCTTGCCGCCATCGATCAGCAGTACGTCGGGCGCTTCGCCCTCGCCTCTCGCCAGCGGCTTGAAGCGTCGTTCCAGCACCTGCCGCATCGCCGCGTAATCGTCGCCACCGGTGATGCCGCGGATATTGAAGCGGCGATAGTTCTGTTTCTGCGCACCTTCCGGGCCGAACACCACGCAGGACGCCACGGTTTCCTCGCCCATGGTGTGACTGATATCGAAACATTCGAGTCGCCGTGGCAACTCGCCAAGTTGCAGCAGTTCGCGCAATGCCTCGAAGCGAGTGTGCAGGGTCTGGCGGCTGGACAGCCGCGCCAGCAGCGCGGCTTCGGCGTTGCGCGCGGCGAGTTCCACGAAGCGTGCGCGTTCACCACGTACGCGCCATTTCAAGCCGACCTCGCGCTCGCGTTGCATGGTGAGCATTTCCGCCAATGCGGCGGCATCGGTCGGCTCGCGATCGCACACCACTTCGGCAGGCGCCGGCTGGTCGAGGTAATACTGCGCGAGGAACTGGCCCAGCACGTCTTGCGGCTCGGCGTCGAACGACAGTTTGGGGAAATGATCGCGCGAGCCGAGGCTGATGCCGTTGCGGAAGAACAATACCGACACGCATGCCACGCCCGCTTCGACGCGGCAGGCGCACACGTCCATGTCGGCGCTGGCGCCGCGCACGTAATGATGCGCCTGCAGGCTGCGCAAAGTCGCGACCTGATCGCGTAGTCGCGCGGCGCGCTCGTAATCCTGGCGTGCGCTGGCAGCGTCCATCGCGCTGGCGAGTTCCTTCACCACCGCATCGCTGCGGCCATCCAGGAACATCGCGGCGTGGCGCACGTCCTCGGCATATTCCACTGTACCGATGAAATCGACGCACGGCGCCGTGCAGCGCCCGATCTGGTATTGCAGGCACGGCCGCGAACGGTTGCGGAAAAAACTGTTTTCGCACTGGCGCACCTTGAACAGCTTCTGCATCAAGGCCAAGCTCTCGCGCACCGCGTGCGCGCTCGGGTACGGCCCAAAGTAGCGGCCCTTTTCGCGCTTGGCGCCGCGGTGGAACACGATGCGCGGGAATTCGTCATCCGACACGAAGATGTACGGATAACTCTTGTCGTCGCGCAACATGATGTTGTAGCGCGGCTTGAGTGACTTGATGAGCTGCGCTTCCAGCAGCAGCGCTTCGCCCTCGGTGCGGGTGAGCGTAACCTCGATGCGCGCGATATGCGCCACCATCGCCGCGATGCGTGGCTCGAGTTGCGGCTTCAGGAAATAATTGCCGACCCGCTTCTTGAGATTGCGTGCCTTGCCGACGTACAGCAACGCATCGCCGGCGTCGAACATGCGGTACACGCCGGGCGAAGTCGTGAGGGTACGGACAAAGGCCTTGCCGTCGAAGGCCGCTGCATCGGAAGACATGGCTTATTGTATCTGCGCTGGTTGACAGCTCCGACCCGCACTTCGTAAAAAAACGGGCGCCTCGCGGCGCCCGTTTCAACTCAAATCGTCACTGCAAAACTACGACGATTGCGACGCTTCCTGTCAAGCCCCGGCGGTGACGCGCACCTTCACCGGTGCCTTGACGTCGGCGTGCAGGGAAAGTTCGACTTCGTAATCGCCGGTGTTGTGGATCGGGCCTTCCGGCATGATGACTTCGCTCTTTTCCAGTGCGAGACCACGCGTGCTGAACGCTTCGGCGATGTCGCGCGGGCCGATCGAGCCGAACAGTTTGCCCTCGGGGCTGGCGTTGGCGCTGATGATGACCTCGCCATTCTCGAACGTCGCCGCACGCGCCTGCGCATCGGCCAACAATTTGTCAGCCTTGGCCTGGTATTCGGCACGCTTTTGCTCAAAGCCTTCGAGGTTGGCCTTGTTCGCCGGCACGGCCTTGCCCTGCGGCACCAAATAGTTGCGGCCGTAGCCGGGCTTGACCTTGACCTTGTCGCCGAGCGCGCCGAGGTTCTTCACTTTTTCCAGCAGGATGATTTCCATGGGTTTTCTCCGATTCGTTAGCGCCTCGTGCGAGACGCAGCCAATGGACGGGTGTCCGAAGGATTGCTTTTGGGAATCGTCACAAAGCGTCGCGGGCGGGAGCAAAAATCCGGGTCACTGCGCGTGTCCGAACCCTCACCCGGCGCTGCGCGCCACCCTCTCCCGAAGGGAGAGGGGAACGATTCTTCAAACAAAATGGTTGTCGCTGTAAGGCAGCAACGCCAGAAACCGCGCGCGCTGCACGGCGGTGGACAATTGGCGCTGATAGCGCGCCTTGGTGCCGGTGATGCGGCTGGGAACGATCTTGCCGGTTTCGGTGATGTACTGCTTCAGGGTGGCGAGATCCTTGTAATCGATGTGCTCGACGCCTTCGGCGGTGAACCGGCAGAACTTGCGGCGGCGGAAGAATTTGGACATGTCGGTGGCTCCGTTCGGTATCAGGCGGCTTCGTCGCGATCGTCATCGCGCCGGGAAGGTTTGTCGTCCTTGTCTTTGGTCTTCATGATCAGCGAAGGCTCGGTTTCGACACCGTGCCACTGCATGATCAGGTGCCGCAGCACCGCATCGTTGAAACGGAAGCCCGACTTCAACTCGTCGAGCGCCTTCGGCCCGCACTCGATGTTCAACAGCGCGTAGTGGGCCTTGGCCAAATGCTGGATGGGATACGCGAGCGGGCGACGGCCCCAGTCTTCGACGCGATGCACGTTGCCGCCTTCGGCCTCGACCAAGGCCTTGTAGCGGTCGAGCATGCCGGGCACCTGCTCGCTCTGGTCCGGATGGACCAGAAACACGACTTCATAATGACGCATTGTGTTTTCCTCGTGAGTGTCGCCTGGGCGAATGCCATGGCGGGGCAGCCTCCCGATCCGCAAATGCGGCGGTGAGGCGAGGGTCTTCGGCCGCATGAATCGGGGACCGAAGAGCGGAAATGATACGGGGAACGCCGTTATGGCGCAAGCAGAAAGTGGCGATGGAGATGGGTCGAGTGGGCGCGCTTACATGGGCCTCACGCGGCCGGGAGCATACGAAGAACCGAAAATGAGCCCGCGCTACCCGTTACCCATCCCTTGCTTGTCGACGGTGAAGCTTTCGCCACAGCCGCACTCGCCGGTGGCGTTGGGGTTGTGGAACACGAACGCCGCATTCAGACCTTCGCGGGCGTAGTCGATACGCGTGCCTTCAACGAACGGCAGCGCCTTGGCATCGACCACCAACCTGATGCCGTCGAGGTCGAAGACCTGATCAGCATCGGTTACCTCGCTGGCCAAGTCGACGGTGTAGCCGAACCCCGAGCAGCCGGTGCGCTTGATGCCGAAGCGCACGCCGGGCGCCGACGGGTTCTTGCCGAGGAAATCGCGCATGCGCGCGGCGGCGGATTGGGTGAGTTGGATGGGCATGGTTGTCATGGTACTCGTGTGCGAACAAATGCTGTAGGAGCGAGCGCGCTCGCGACCTCGTGCTGTCCATCGGCTCCGGGGTCGCGCTGGTCGCGCTCACGAGCGCTCCTACAAAACAAGGGCTTCGGCTATCATCGCGGGTTTAGTCGACATGCGGCACACACGGCGGGAATTCAAGCGATGACGGCATCCACGATCACTGTCAAACAGGCGCTGGCCGGCGGCACGCCGGAGGGCGAAACCGTCGAAGTGCGCGGCTGGGTACGCACGCGGCGCGATTCCAAGGCCGGACTGTCGTTCGTGAACTTGAGCGATGGTTCCTGCTTCGCGCCGTTGCAGGTGGTCGCGCCGGCGTCGCTATCGAACTACGCAGACGACGTGCAGAGGCTCTCGGCTGGCTGCGCGATCGTCGCGCGCGGCAAGCTGGTGCCCTCGCAAGGCAAGGGCCAGGCGTTCGAATTGCAGGCCGACGCGATCGAGGTGATCGGACTGGTCGAAGACCCGGAAACCTACCCGATCCAGCCCAAGCAGCACTCGCCGGAGTTCCTGCGCGAAGTCGCGCACCTGCGTCCGCGCACCAACCTGTTCGGCGCGATCTCGCGCGTGCGCCACACCATGATGACGGCGCTGCACCGGCACCTCACCTCGGAAGGGTTCTACTGGGTCAATACGCCGATCATCACCACCTCCGATGCCGAGGGTGCGGGCGACATGTTCCGCGTCTCCATGTTGGATCTGGCCAACCTGCCGCGCGATGACAAGGGCGCGGTCGACTTCAAGCAAGACTTTTTCGCGCGCGAGGCGTTCCTGACCGTGTCCGGTCAATTGAACGTCGAGGCGTACTGCCTCGCGCTCTCGAAGGTCTACACCTTCGGCCCGACCTTCCGCGCCGAGAACTCCAACACCCCGCGACACCTGGCGGAATTCTGGATGTGCGAGCCCGAGATCGCGTTCGCCGATCTCAGTGACAACGCCGATTGCGCCGAAGCATTCCTGAAAGCCATTTTCAAGGCGGTGCTGGACGAGCGCGCCGACGACATGGCGTTCTTCGCCGAGCGCGTGCAGAAAAATGCCATAACTCGTCTCGAAAAATTCATCGCTGCGCCCTTCGAGCGTATCGATTACAGCGATGCTATCGAGGCTTTGAGGAAATCCGGACAGAAATTCGAGTATCCGGTCGAATGGGGCGTGGACCTGCAAACCGAGCACGAACGCTGGCTGGCCGAAACCCACATCGGCCGGCCGGTGGTGGTGATGAACTACCCCGAGAAGATCAAGGCGTTCTACATGCGCCTGAACGACGACGGCAAGACCGTGGCGGCGATGGACGTGCTGGCGCCCGGCATCGGCGAAATCATTGGTGGCGCGCAACGCGAAGAACGGCTGGATTACCTGGATCGCCGCATGCAACAGTTCGGCATCGATCCTGCGCATTACCAGTGGTACCGCGACCTGCGTCGCTACGGCACGGTGCCGCACGCCGGCTTCGGCCTTGGCTTCGAACGCCTGCTGGTCTATGTATGCGGACTGTCCAACATCCGCGACGCGATCCCCTACCCGCGTACGCCGGGCCACGCCGAGTTCTGACGCAACAACTCAGGAAACTCGGCCGGCTCCCGCAGGTCACATTGCGGTGGTTGATTGCCGGAGGGACTGGCCTCAAGTCAGTCCTCCAAACCACGACTTTCGACCCGTTTTTCAACGGGCCGCAACCTGTACACTTCATGAACAAGCGCCTGCCGGGCGTAGCCGACGCTACGACTGGCGGCATTTCCCCATCAAAAGTTCGTTCCATCATCGTGTCTCGCGCATTTCGACTCGCCGCCTTCATGCTTGCTGCCGCACTGCTGGCAGGCTGCACGCATGCCATCCGGCTACCGGGGTTCGACACCACGCCACCGCCCTCGCGTGACGTGGCAATGCAGCGGCTGAAAACCGCGACGCCCTGCTGCCACGTCTGGGCAGACCTGCCGTTCCATGACCCGCTGCCATTGGAACCCCGCGAATTCACCATCGACAAATTCAGCCCGGTCGCCGACCTCGATGGCAACCGCACGCACTTCCTTACCTTCGTGCTGCCCAAGTTCAAGAAACGCTACCGGGTGGTATTCCAGACCCAACCGAGCGCGCGCCATCTCGGCAGCAGTTTCCTGTTCGCGCCCACCGTCACCCTGCTGAATGCCAATTACCAGCCATTGTCGAGCACCGATGTCCCCCTGTGCGTGTACATCAACTGGCGGCCCAGCATGTCCGGTGGTTTTGGCGCAGTGACCATCGACAATCCCAACGCGCAGTACCTCGTGATCACCACTTCGGAACAACAACTCTCGGCCACCACCTACTGGGCGCAGTCGCCCACCAGTTTCGGGGAGATCAACGTCCCCTCGGTCTCGGCGTTCGCGAGCATCAATCCGGCGGCGCCTGTCACCAGTGGCAGCTTCGACGTACCGCACGGCCCGGAAGGCACGTTGTACCTTGGCAAGATGACGCCAGCGTATGCCTCGGCGGTCGACAACGGCCTGTGCGGCAAACCCAAGCCCGGCGCCGGGCTGTTGCCTGAGTTGCGTCGCGCACTGCAAAATCGGTAGGGCGCCGGGAAAAACCCGGACCGTAGGGCGGATCAAGGCGTTGGCGCGAATGCGCGAGCGCCGGATCCGCCGCTTGCGCGGCTTGATCCGGCCTGCTGGTGACTGCGGTTATTCAGAGGTTCTGGGTCGATTTTTCTTCCAACTTTTGCGTGGAGAACATCATGGATCTGGATCTCACCGGCCGCCACGCACTGGTGTGCGGCGCTTCGCAGGGCATCGGTCGCGCTTGCGCCGTCGAACTCGCGCAACTCGGCGCGAATGTCACCGTGCTGGCACGCCGCGAGGAGGTGTTGAAGCAACTCGCTGAAACCCTGCCCCGTGTCGACGCGTCGCAGACGCACGATTTCCTCGTCGCCGATTCCGGCGACACCGATGGCTTGCGCGCAGCCGTGCAGCAATTCGTCGTGTCGCGTCCCGTGCATATCCTCGTCAACAATTCCGGCGGGCCACCACCCGGTCCGGCCCATGGCGCCGAAGTCGAAGCCTTCCTCGATGCCTACCGCAAGCACCTCGTCGCCAACCACGTGCTGGCCGAGGCCGTGATCCCCGGTATGCAGGCGGCGGGCTATGGCCGCATCGTCAACATCATCTCGACTTCGGTGAAAGAACCGATCCAGGGACTCGGCGTATCCAACACCACCCGCTGGGCGGTCGCCAGTTGGGCCAAGACACTTGCGACCGAACTCGCACCGCTCGGCATCACCGTCAACAACGTGCTGCCAGGTTCGACCCACACCCCGCGCATCGAACAGATCGTGCAGACCCGCGCGGGCAAGTCCGGCAACAGCATCGAAGATACCCAACGCGCGATGGAACGGGAAATCCCGATGCGGCGCTTCGCCGATCCCGCCGAAGTCGCCGCCGCGGTTGCGTTTCTTGCTTCACCGGCCGCGGGTTACATTACCGGCATCAACGTACCGGTGGATGGCGGACGCACGCGTTCGTTGTAAAGCCGGCTCGGAATCTGTTCACCCCCTTCGGGACGAAGGGCGGAGCGAAGCGAACGCGCACGCAGCGCGAGATGCGCAAGCATCGGGAGGGATGACGTTGTATGCCGAAGCGAACCCGCACCACCGCGAACGGCAAAAGCCATCCCCCTCGTTCCCCCTTCGCAAGCGAAGGGGGAAGATAAACACGCATGCGCTAAGCTTGCGCGATGGAAGCAATCACCCTCGCCAACCTGATCGACGGCAAGCTCGTCGCGCCAACAAGCGGTGCATACCTCGACGTATTAGTGCCCGCAACCGGCGCGGTATACGCACGTTGCCCGGATTCGGATACACCTGACGTAGACGCAGCGGTTGCGGCGGCCGAGCGTGCTGCGCCGCAATGGGCTGCGCTGTCGGCGGGCGAACGTGCGCGTCATTTGCACCGACTGGCCGACGCGGTCGAATCACGACTCGACGAACTCGCACGCGAGGAATCACGCGACAGCGGCAAGCCGGTGAAATTGGCGCGCAGCGTGGATATCCCGCGCGCGGTTGCCAACTTGCGTTTTTTCGCCGAAGCGATCACGCAATGGTCGAGCGAAGCCCACGTCGATGCGCGCGCCGTGAATTACACGCTGCGCCAGCCGCTCGGCGTGGTCGGCTGCATTTCGCCGTGGAACCTGCCGCTGTATCTGTTCACCTGGAAGATCGCGCCGGCGCTGGCGGCCGGGAATGTGGTGGTGGCGAAGCCTTCCGAGATCACGCCATTCACCGCTTTCAGACTTGCCGAGCTTGCGCTGGAAACTGGCTTGCCACCGGGCGTATTGAACATCGTGCAGGGCACCGGGCCGCGCGTCGGCCAGGCCATCGTCGAACATCCTGGAATCAAGGCCGTGTCGTTCACGGGTTCCACTCGTATCGGTGCGGCCATCGCCGCGGAATGCGCGAAATCGTTCAAGAAAGTGTCGCTGGAAATGGGCGGCAAGAACCCGGCGATCGTTTTCGCCGATGCCGATTTGAGCGACGCGAACCTGGACACGATCGTGCGTTCGGGTTTTTCCAACCAGGGCGAGATCTGCCTGTGCGGTTCGCGGCTGTTGATCGCGCGTTCGATCTATCATGAATTCAAGGAACGCTATCTTGCGAAAGTGCAAGCGCTACGCGTGGGCGATCCGAACGACGCATCCACCGACCTTGGCGCGTTGGTGTCGAAACCGCATTTCGAAAAAGTGATGGCCTGTATCGCGCGGGCGCGTGACGAGGGCGGCACGGTATTATGCGGCGGCGATACGGTGAACCTGGACGGCCGCTGCGCAAATGGCTGGTTCGTGGCGCCCACCGTGATCGAAGGCTTGCCCCAGGATTGCGCAACCAATCGCGAAGAAATCTTCGGCCCGGTGGTGACGCTGATTCCGTTCGACAACGAAGACGAGGCTGTCGCGATCGCCAACGGCACCGACTACGGCCTCGCCGCATCGTTGTGGACGCGCGACCTCGCCCGCGCGCAGCGCGTGTCGGCACGCATCGAATTCGGCATCGTGTGGGTCAATTGCTGGATGCTGCGCGACCTGCGCACGCCATTTGGTGGCGTCAAGCATTCCGGCATGGGCCGCGAGGGCGGCGTGGATGCGCTGCGCTTCTTCACCGAATCCAAGAACATCTGCATTGCAAGGTAAGTCGGCGG
This sequence comes from Rhodanobacteraceae bacterium, assembly GCA_050738155.1. GTDB lineage: Bacteria > Pseudomonadota > Gammaproteobacteria > Xanthomonadales > Rhodanobacteraceae > 66-474. The sequence continues at coordinate 7,622 of JBOHYW010000068.1, read as the reverse complement.
CTGCGCCGCCTGCCAAGTGTGAAGTCGTCCCGCTTCGCGGGACTGCAAAGAGTGTCGCAGCCCCGCTCTAACCCTTTACCATTTACGCTTCACAGCGAACGTAGTGAGCGACTTCACATGGCTTCACCTGCAGATTTGCTCGAAAGCAATCGCCGCTGGTCGCAATCGATCCGCACACAGGACCCGCAATTCTTCGAACGCCTGTCGAAACAGCAGACGCCGAAATACCTGTGGATCGGCTGTTCCGATTCGCGCGTACCCGCCAACCAGATACTTGGAATCGATCCGGGCGAGGTGTTCGTGCACCGGAACATCTCGAACCTGGTGCTGCACTCGGACATGAATTGCCTGTCGGTGATGCAGTTCGCGGTGGATGTGCTGAAGGTCGAACACATCATGATTACCGGCCACTACGGATGCGGTGGCGTCGGTGCCGCCCTGAAAGGCGATCGGCTGGGCCTGATCGACAACTGGTTGCGCTACATCGGCGACACGCTGGAACGGCATCGGGTACTGGTTGACGCTGTCCCTCCCGCACAACGCCACGATCGTCTGTGCGAGCTCAACGTGATCGAACAAGTCGCAAACGCCTGCCATACCACCATCGTCCGCGACGCGTGGGACCGTGGCCAACCACTCACCGTGCACGGCTGGTGCTACGGTCTTGTCGACGGCCACATCCACGACCTCGGCCTGGACGTGGACCGCTTCGAGGCACTGGAATCCGGCTACGCTCATGCACTGGCGCAAACGGCCTCGAATGGATAGGGACAGTTCGGCGGCCAACGAAGCGTGACGGAGAACGCTCGCGTATTTTGCGGTTCGACGATTTCGTGGAGAGCACCCATGCATCTTCATCGCACGCTCCGCACGCTGGGACTGGCGTTTGTCCTGCTCGCGCCTTGCCTGCATCGAGCGGCGGCCCAGTTGCCTTCGACATGGCGCGAAGAGCAACTGGAGGCCATGAACAAGTCGGACGCCATCATGAAGCGTGCGCATCAGCGCAAGGATCTGCTGGCGCAGTACCAGGTGATGCGGCATGCCTACGCTTCCGATGGGCGGCCGGCATTCCGCGCGATCTTCGGCCAGTACCTTTCCTGGTACCAGAGTTTCATCGGCGATTACAAGGATGCCGAACTCGCGTTTTCGATCGAACAGAAACCGCTCGCCGATGACGCGCCTTCACCGCTGAACCAGCCGGGCTGGCATGCGCTGCCGGCGATTTCCTACATCCCGCAACTGGCCAAGAATTGCCGCGTGGTGTTTCTGAACGAGGCCCACAACATCGCGTTGACCCGCACGCTGACGGTGAAGCTGCTGAAACCGCTGCGCAAGGAAGGTTTCAACGTGTTCGCGGTGGAAACGTTGTATCACTCGGACATCGCGGCGCTGAACAAGCGCGGCTACCCGACCGCCGCGAGCGGGTTTTACATGCGCGAGCCGATCTACGCGGAGATGGTGCGCACTGCGCTGAAGCTCGGCTACAAGGTGGTCGCCTACGAAGCCGATGCCAATCACACCGGCAATGCGCGCGAGGCGCAACAGGCCAGCAATCTGTGGAAGGTCCTCAAGAACGACCCGAACGCAAAGCTGGTGGTGAACGCGGGCTATGCGCACATCCAGAAAACCGGCAAATTCCTCGGCGCGGAGTCGATGGCCGAACATTTCGTCAAGGACTCTGGCATCACCCCGCTGTCGGTGGAGCAGACCATCCTGATCCCGCACCAGCACCACGACATGAACCACCCCGACTACGACGCCATCATCGCTGCGTTGCATCCGAAGCAACCCATCGTGCTCGCCAACAAGGATGGCAAGCCGTGGTCGTTGCGCCCGGGCTACGATGTCAGCGTGATCTTCCCCGAAGAACATTTCGTCGAGGGCCGACCGACCTGGCTCGGACTGTGGGGACTGCGCATGCCCTACTCCGTCAACGGCAGCGCCTGCCAAAGCCATTACCCATGCATGGTCGCCGCGCGCTATGCCGACGAGGGCGCGGACGCCATCCCCGCAGACCGCATGGTGCTCGACCCGGTACCACTCATGACCATCAACGGTGTCAAGATCACCAGCGACAATTTCAGCACCCCGAATGGACAGTTGTACCTGCGTCCGGGTCACCGTTATCGCCTCACCGTGACCGACGAATCTGGCCGCCGGATCAGCAGCAACATTGTTGCGATAACTGATGAAGGCACCGCTCCCCAGACGTTTTCGCAAAGTGCGGCACCACCACGGCCATCGTCGGCCACGCGCAAGAACCACACCCGGTCACAGCCATGAGCGAAAGCATCCAGACCAATAGCGCCCCCGCGCCCGTCGGCGCCTATCCGCACGCACGTCGCGTCGGCGATTTGTTGTTCCTGTCCGGGATCGGCCCACGCACGCCGGGCAGCGACAAGATTCCCGGCAACGTCTTCAACCCCCGCGGCACGCTGGTTGCCCACGATATCGAGGCGCAAACGCGGCAGGTGTTCGCGAACGTACGCGCGGTGCTGGAAGCGTCGGGAGCTCGCTGGGAAGACCTGGCGGACGTCACCGTGTTCCTCACCGACATGGACCTCGACTTCAAGACCTACAACGCGATATGGGCCGAATACTTCCCCGATCCGGCGACCGCGCCATGCCGGACCACCCTTGGCATCACCGCCCTGCCGACGCCGATCGCGATCGAGTTGAAGTGCGTGGCGCGCGTTCGCCCAACGTAGGGGCGGAATCCGCATCGCGGCGGAAACGGCTTCGCCGGTTCCGCCCTACCCGAACTGACAAGCAAGAGCCATGCAGTCCGCGAAAAACGCCTAGTACGCAAAAAATCTGATTGAGCTTCTCTTCGCGTGCTTGGCGTCCTTTGCGGATGAAAGCTTCTGCTTATTGCTGACCGCTTGTCAGGCACGTCTGCAGCAACGCGCGAATCACGTCCTGCACTGGTGCGGCACGCTCGGGCAGGTATTCGAAACTGTCCTCGTCCATGTAGGTGTATTGGGCGAGTTCCAGTTGCACCGCCTCGATGCCGGTTTCGGGACGCCCGTAGTGGCGGGTGATGTAGCCCCCCTTGAAGCGACCGTTGACGATGTGGCTGTAATGGCTCGCATTGCCGTCGGCGCGCTCGCACAGCAAGGCGCTCAATCGGTCCTGCAGCTCCGGCGAGCAACTGGCACCGCCGGCCGTGCCGAGGTTGAAATCAGGCAATTGGCCATCGAAGAACATCGGCACCCGGCTCTTGATGGAATGGCCGTCCCATAGCACCACGCGCGAGTGCAGGCCGCGCATGCGCGCCAGCTCGGCTTGCAACGCATCATGGTACGGCTGCCAGTACAACTCGCGACGCAACGCGATTTCCTTCGCGGCCGGTTCGTCGCCAGCCGCGTAGATCGGCTCGCCGGCGAACGTCTTGACCGGCACCAACGCGGTCTCGCTGCGGCCCGGATACAACGCGTGGCCCGCGGGATCGCGATTGAGGTCGGCCACGTAGCGCGACCAGCGCGGGGCGATAACCGACGCGCCCAGTTCGCGCGCGAAGGCATACAGCTCGCCGACATGCCAATCGGTATCCGGCACCCGTTTGCCGGCGGTGGTGGCGCGTGCCGCGATCGCGTCCGGCAAGCCCGTGCCGTCGTGCGGCAGGCTGACCAGCAACGGAGCGGTTCCTTCGACGAGTGTGAAATCGGACATCGTCTCATTTTACGCGCGTCTACTCGACTCTCACACTCGAAGCGGCTGTTGTGGAAAGTCAGGCCACGGAGCTCTTGGCCATGGATGGCGGCTTTATGGCCGCTCTGGTGCCGGTTCATTGCGTACCCGCAAGGCGCACAAGACCATAATGGAGCCGCGATCACGGACGATCGCATAGATTCGCAAAATCTTCAGGCGCCATGCCTTAGTCTTGTTGCTTGTGTTGCCGAGCAGGGCCAACCGGGAGAGCCCTTGACCCACATGCAAGCCCTTGATGTGCGCCCTGCCAGACGTGCGCTGTTTTTTGCATTGCTGCTGGCGCTGCTGGTCGCTGCGCTCAACTTCGCGCTGTGGGCCGTGGCCGATCGCCCGACCAATGTGGTGCCATGGAACGGGCACGCCGCAGGCTTTGCGTACAGCCCTTTCCAGCGCTACCAAAGCCCGTTGACGGGCAACTTCCCGAGCGACGCTCAGGTCAGCGCCGACCTTGCACTGATGGCCAAGCACACCCACCGCGTGCGTGTGTACTCGGTGTTGCAATACCCCGAAGTTCCGCGCCTCGCGATGAAGTACCACCTCGACGTGCTGGCGGGTGCGTGGCTGGACCGGCGCGACGGCAACAATGAAAAGGAGATCAACGCACTGATCGCGCAGGCGCGGCGCTGGCCTGACATCAAGCGCGTCGAGGTCGGCAACGAAGTGCTGCTGCGCACCGACATGAAGCCGGAAAAGCTGATGGCCTACATCGATCGCGTGCGGGCCGCGATCCATCAGCCGGTCTCGACCGCCGAACCCTGGGACATCTGGGAGAAATATCCCGAGCTGGTGCGCCACGTCGACTTCATCACCGTGCACCTGCTGCCGTACTGGGACGGCGTGCCACGCAAGGATGCGCTTGGCGACGCCTTGCAACATTACGAGCGCCTGCAGCAACTGTATCCCGACAAGCACATCGTGATCGGCGAGGTTGGCTGGCCGTCCAATGGCGGTCGTTACAAGTTCGCCAAGCCGTCGCTGTCCAACGAAGCGATCTTCCTGCGCCAGTGGTTCAACGTCGCGCGCGCACGACACCTCGACTACTACGTCATGGAAGCCATCGACCAGCCATGGAAACAGCGGGTGTCCGGTCTGGTCGAGGCGTACTGGGGCGTGTTCAATGCTGACCGCAAGCTCAAGTTTCCGCTGACCGGGCCAGTGCTCGAGGACCCGACCTGGCCGTGGAAAGCGCTGGCTTCCGGCTTGCTGGCGCTGCTGCCGATGGTCTGGTTCGCGTGGCGCTTCGCGCGCTTCAAGCTGGTCGGACGCTTCACGTATTTGTGTTTGATCCAGCTCGCAGCCGGGCTGATCGTGTGGTCGGCGACGGTGCCGTTCCAGTTCTATCTGGATGTGGTGGACTGGGGCATGTTGATCGTGTTGTTCCCCGCACAGCTCGCGATCCTTGCGATCCTGCTGATCAACGGTTTCGAATTCGTCGAGGTGTTGTGGCGCCGCAAATGGCTGCGGCATTTCGGGCCACTTGCACCGGACCCGCCGGACCAGCAGCCGTTCGTGTCGATCCACCTCGCCTGCTACAACGAACCGCCGGACATGGTGATCGCAACGCTCGACTCGCTGGCCGAACTCGATTATCGAAATTTCGAGGTGCTGGTGATCGACAACAACACCAAGCGCGAGGAAGTGTGGAAACCGGTCGCGCAGCGCTGCGCGGAATTGGGCGAACGTTTCCGGTTTTTCCACCTCGATCCGTGGCCAGGCTTCAAGGCCGGCGCGCTGAACTACGGCCTGAAGCAAACCGACCCGCGCGCCGACATCATCGCGGTGGTCGACGCCGATTACGTGGTGCGCAAGGACTGGCTGGCCGCGCTGACCGGTTACTTCCACGACCGCAACGTCGCGGTGGTGCAGTGCCCGCAGGCGCATCGCGAGTATGCCGGCAACGCGTTCCGGCGCATGACCAATTGGGAATTCGACGGCTTCTTCCGGATCGGCATGCATCACCGCAACGAGCGCAACGCGATTATCCAGCATGGGACCATGACGATGGTGCGCAGGGTGGCGCTGGAAGGCACCGGAGGCTGGTCGGAATGGACGATCTGCGAGGACGCCGAGCTCGGCCTGCGGCTGATGCACGCCGGCTACGAAACGGTGTATGTCGACGAACTGATGGGACGCGGCCTCACCCCGGCCGACTTCCGCGCCTACAAGAGCCAGCGCTACCGTTGGGCCTTCGGCGCCATGCAGATCCTCAAGGGCCGCTGGAACTGGATGGTGCACAAGGGTCCGTTGACACCCGGGCAACGCTTCCACTTTCTGACCGGCTGGTTCTCCTGGTTCGCCGACGCCCTGCACATGGTGTTCTCGCTGATGGCGCTCGGCTGGACCGCCGGCATGCTGTTGGCGCCCGCGATCTTCAGCCTGCCGATGCGACTGTTCCTGATCCCGGTGATGGGCTTCTTCTTCACCAAGGCCGTATTCGGCATCGTGTTGTACCGCGCGCGGGTGCCGTGCAATTGGCGCGACGCCTTGATGGCGTCGATTGCCAGCATGGGCCTGTCGCACGCGATCGCGCGCGGCATCTGGATGGGCCTGATCAAGCAGAAGACCTCATTCGTGGTCACCGCCAAAAGCCGGCGCCTGGGTGGCGGCGCCGCTGGCGCGCTTGGCCCGGTACGCGAAGAACTGCTGATGTCGATCGCGCTGATCCTCGCGATCATCGGCATGATCATCACGTTCGGGACGCACTACATCGAAGGCGTATTGTGGATGGTGATCCTGGGTGCGCAGGCGGTGCCGTACCTGTCTGCCCTGGTGGGCGCGTTGGTGGCACACTTCTCGCGTGACAACCCGGAGGCGACAACGCAGATGCTGCCCACAACTCCGCGAGAGACGCCCACGCATGCCGAACCCGTCGAGGCAAGGACCGCCGCCACCTGACATGCATCGGATTGACGTGCACGCACGACGCACCTGCGGGGGGACGATGGCGCGATGCGCGCGCATTGTCGCGCATTCAATCGCAGTGAACGCTCATGCGCCACACGCACCCCCCTTCGACACGAAGGGGGTCGATGCGAAACATCGAGGGGATGGCACGCTCGGCTTCCTTGTCATTACCCACCTGCCTCGTCAAAAGTGGTTCCGCTCGCCAATGCAAGCAGGCCACTTTTGTTTCGGCAACGGTAGCCCGCTCACCGCCGAGGCGAGCGAAACCAGAATGAAAACACTTCGTGTCCGTCAAAAATCAAAATGGATCCCGGCTTGCGCCGGGATGACAATCTGCAAGCGCGTCGAGATGGCGCACTGTCGGCGCGCGCCATGACGCCGACGCGTGTGCTCGCCATCACCGCGCTGGCACTGCTCGCCCTTGCCGGCGTCCAAGCCGCGCACGCCGACACGCTGAAGGTGACGGTAGCCGGCGTCGACAAGGATCTCGCAAGCGCGATTCGCGCCAACCTCTCCGCCAGCCAGTACGCCGACCGCAAAGACGTCAGCGCGACCCAGGCGCGCGTAATCGCAAACGATGCAAGAAAACAGGCGGCAACGGCACTGCAGCCTTACGGCTATTACAACGCCAAGGTCGAAAGCGATCTCACGCGCAGCGGCAGCGAATGGACGCTGCATCTGAAGATCACGCCCGGCCCCGCCACCAAGGTCGCGACACTCGACCTGCAGATGCCCGACATTGCGATGAAGCTTGCGCCGGTGCGCCACGCGGTGCATGCGTTCCACCCGCGCGTGGGCGAGCAGATGAACGACTCGACCTACGAGGGCTCCAAGGGCACGATCGCCAGCGCAATGCTCGAAACCGGCTGGCTCGATGCGAAAGCCACCGAGCACAAGGTTGCGGTGACGCGCGCCGACAATCGCGCCGCGATCCACCTGCACTACAAAGTGGGCGAACGCTACAAGCTGGGAGTGGTGAGTTTCAAGGGGTCGCAATTCAAGCCAGG
>JBOHYW010000067.1:0-17622 GCA_050738155.1 Rhodanobacteraceae bacterium | reverse complement strand
CAGTTGCGACAGCGCGAAATCGGCGGTGGCGTCTTCCAGCGTTTCCGCCGCGCCGCCCCAGGCATGGGATTTCGTCGCGATGTAGTGCAGCTTCAGCCACTGGTCCAGCGATGGGCGTTCGCCCACGCATTCGACGTTGCAGCCGGCATTGCTCAGATCGTTGGCGGTGACGTGGGTGGCCGCGTGCTTCAACGATGCGTAGGCACCCTTGATGTCGAAATTGCGGCCACCGAAGGCGACCACATCGGCCACGGCCGGTGCGGAAGGATCGCCGCTCATCACGTGGGTGGCGCCCGATTCGTGGGTCCAGCGATCCCACTCGCCGTGGTTCTGGCGTGCCTGGTTGTACAGCGACTGCGCAAAGTCGCTGCCGACCTGCGGCATCAGCCAGGTCACCAGTTGTAATTGCGAGCGGTAGATGTCCCAACCCGAAAAGTTGGCGTACTGGATTTTCTGGGCGCCTTTGACGTGGTGGATCTTCTGATCGAAGCCGCGGTATTCGCCATTGACGTCGCTGAACGTGTTCGGCTCCAGCAGCGTGTGATAAAGAGCGGTGTAGAAAATGGTGCGTTGGTCCGGCGTGCCGCCCGTGACCGCAATTCGGCCGAGTGCCTTGTTCCAGGTTTCACCTGCGCGGTTGCGCACCTGCGCCAGCGTCGTGCCGGACGGAATTTCCGCGGCGAGATTCGCGCGCGCGTTGGCCGCGCTGACGTAGGAAATGCCCACCCGCACCTGCACATCGCTGCCCGGTGCGAAACCGACCCACGCGCCGGAGCCTTTGCCAGGTGGCGGAAAACCCTTGTCGCCGTAGCTGGTGCCGCCATGCGCGGACGCCGTATCGGGACGCACGCTGCGGTCATGCCAGGTGCCGAATGACGAAAATGGTTGATTGAATTGCGCGACGAAATACAAAGTGTAGTAGCTGCGGCGATCGGCTTTCGCCAGATACCCGCAGAAGTTGCCGCTGGTGACCGAACCGCTGACGGTGCGCGTGGTTCGATCAACGTGGACGGAGGCGTCGCTGCTGCCGACTTCGGAATCGGATGTGCGCAGCAGCAGGTTGGCGGGCTTGCCGGCTGGAAACGCGAAACGCGCGATACCGCTGCGCAAGGCGGCGGCGAGTTCCACCGACACGCCGTTGGCGAGCTTGACCCGGTAATCACCCGGCACGGCGTGTTCGGTCGCGTGGGAAAAGTCGCTGGCGTAACGGGTGTCGTCGGCGTCGGCGGAAGGCGCGGTTGTGACCGGGATCGTCACCGGCATGAACGGAATGTCACCACTGGCACCGCGGCAACCGGTGCCGGACAGGTGTGTGAGACTGAAACCGCGGATGCGGGTCGCGTCGTACTGGTAGCCACCGGGCGCGGCGGCGCGGTCGTGCTTGCCCTTGGTGTTTTCGGGACTCCATTGCAGCATCCCGAACGGCAGCGTGGCGCCGGGATAGGTGTTGCCGCCATTGCGGCTGCCGATCAGCGGGTTGACGCGTGCTGCGGGTGTGGGCGGCGTGGCGGCCATGGCGGTGGCGCAGAGTGTTCCTGCCAACAGGGATGTGGCGAAGCGCGCGAAGGTGGTTGCGGCCCATTTGGTCACGGCATGTTTCCTGTGAAGATATTCAACGTGAATGCGATGTTTGCGGTTGTGGATTTGTCGCGGTGCCGGTCATCCCCCCGATGCTCCGCGTCCCGCGCTTCGCGCGGTCGCTCCGCATCGACCCCCTTCGTTCCGAAGGGGGTGAGACACGGCGCTTGGCCTCCCCCTTCGCTTGCGAAGGGCGGAGCGAAGCGAACGCGCGCGTAGCGCGAGAGGGGGATGGCTCTTCAGCATGTGCCGGTTATCTGAAGCTGCGCGAGGGATCACGAACGCGCTGCCACGTTCAGCACCTCGTAGCACGCGCCCATGTTGTGGTAGTCGGTCTTGCCGGCCGGGCTTTTCTCGTCGTCGTACTTGCGGCCGTCGCGGGTAAGGATGCGGTACCAGCCGCCGCGTTGGTGGTCGACGAAATGCGTCCACGCGTATTCCCACAGACGCTGGTACCAATCCCAATACTTGTCGTCGCCGGTGCGCCTTGCGAGCAGCGCTGCGCAGGCCAGCGACTCGGCCTGCACCCAGTGGTATTTGTCGTCATCGCAGACGGAACCATCCGGCGCGAAGCCGTAACAGAGGCCGCCATATTGGTCGTCCCAGGCGCGCGCGACCGCGGTGTCGAACAGGTGCTGCGCGGTCGGCAGCAGCCAGTCGGCATCGAGGTGGCGGCCCATGATCAGCAGCAGCTTGGCCCACTCGGTTTGATGGCCGGGCTGGAAACCCCACGGGCGGAACAAATCCTTCGGGTTGTCCTTGTGGTAGTCCCAATCGATGTCCCAGTTTTCGTCGTAGTGTTCCCACACCAGGCCGCCGGCCTTGGTGGCTTGCCGGCGCGTCATGTGGTCCGCAAGCGTGTACGCGCGATCGAGATACCGTTGTTCATGGCTCGCCTCGAACGCGGTCAGCATCGCCTCGCACATGTGCATGTTGGCGTTCTGGCCGCGGTAGCTCGTGAAATGCCAGTTGGCGTCGGCTTCGTCGCGGTACAGGCCGGCGTCTGCATCCCAATAGCGCGATTCCAGCAGCGACCAATGGGCATCCATCCATGCAGCGGCCTCATCGATGCCGGCCATGCGCGCTTGCGAGTAGGCGACCAGCACGAACGCGGCGCCGTAGCAATGATTGGTGGTGTCTTCCGGGCTGCCGTCGCGCAAGGTCCAGACGTAGCCACCGGTTTTGCGATTCAGATGCGCGTTGCGGACGTAATCGACGCAATGGCGCATGCCATCGGTATATTCTGCGCCGCCGAAGTGCCGCGCGTACATCGCGTAGTCGAACACGAAACGCGCGCTGCTCACGAGGTGGCGGTGCACGCGGTCGTAAATCGTGCCGTCATCCTTGTAGTAGTGAAAACAGCCGCCGGCCGGATCGAGGCAGTGCGGGTGGTAGAACGCCATGGTGTTTTGGATGTGTCGGCGCAGGAAATCAGGTGAGCGGAAATCGGGGGACTCGTTCATGGGTGTTGCTCCAGGAAGGCATCGACCTCGACGTGGGTCGGCATGGCCACGAACGAACCGGCACGGGTGACCGCCAGCGCGCCGCAGGCCGATGCGAAGCGCAAGGTTGCATCCAGCCGTGCCGGGTCGGCGGCGAAGCCTGCAAGCTCGGCCGCCGCGACGTTGGTCGTCGCGAACTCATGCAGGCATCCTCCCGTGAAGGCGTCGCCGGCGCCGGTGGTATCGATGGCGCGGACTGGAAAGGTTGGGTGTTCGCCGTTGGCATTCGGCGTGAACCAGCGCACCGCGCGTTCGCCATCGGTGATGATCACCAGCTTCGCATTGGCTTGCCACAAGCGCGCGAATACGGCGTCCTCGCGGCCCGATGGGCCGGCCAGGAAGGCGAGTTCCTCCGCACTGAGCTTCACGAAGTCCGCGAGCGTGAGCGCCCGCCAAATGATCGGCGCCGGATCCTCGCCGCGCGGCCACAGCGCGGGACGCAGGTTCATGTCGAAGCTGACCAGTGCGCCAGCGGTGCGTGCATGACGCATGCCTTGCAGCGTGGTCGCGGCGGATCCGGGTTCGGTCATGCTGCACGAACCCGCGTGGAAGACATTGCCGTCACTGAATACTGCAGGATCGAAGTCGGCATCACGGAACAACAGGTCGGCCGAAGGCGGCCGGTAGAAGCTGAAATCGCGCTCGCCGTTGGCCGCATGCGAGACGAACGCGAGCGCGGTGTTGGCGGCGTCGGTTCGACGCGTGTGCGAGGTATCGACGCCGGCGGCGCTGAGTTCGCGCAACAGCAGGTCTCCGAACATGTCGCGTCCGAACATGCCGATGAACGCCGCCCGGCCACCCAGTCGCGCGACCGCGACTGCGACGTTGGCCGGCGCGCCGCCTGCGTGCGCGGTGAACACCGGCGCGCTGCCAGCCGGGGTGCCGTGGAAGTCGATCAGCGCCTCGCCGAAACAGCAAACGGTATTCATGCGACGCGCGAGCCCCTGAACCCGTAATAGATGATGTAGAGATAGCACACGAGCGGCAGCACGTAGGCGTGGTGCACGCCGATGTGGTCGGCCAGCGCGCCCTGCGCGAGCGGGATGATCGCGCCGCCCACGATCGCCATCACCAGCAGGCTGGAAACCTTGCCGGTCAGTGGTCCGAACTTCTCGATGCCGAGGGTGAAGATGTTGGGGAACATCACCGAATTGAACAGCCCGATCGCGACCACGCTCCACATCGCGACGTGGCCGACGGTGAGCATGGTGGCGATCACCAGCAGCGCGGCAATGCTGGCGTTGAAAGCGAGCAGTTTGCGGGTGTCGATGCGGGTCAGCAGCGCCGAACCAATGAAGCGTCCGACCATTGCGCCGCCCCAGTACAGCGACACGTAGAATGCCGCGCGCGTTTCCGGAATGTTGCCGATATCGGGAAGCGACAGGTAATTGATCATGAAACTGCCGATCGAAACTTCCGCGCCGACGTACACGAAGATCGCCAGCATCCCCAGCCACACCCGGGGCAGCTTGAGCGCATCGGCGAAACGGTGGCGGGAGTCATCGGATTGGGTGGTGCTTTCCAGACGCGGCAGGCGTGCCACCCACACCAGTATCGCCAGCAGCAACAGCACGATCGCAATGCCGACGTACGGACCCTGCACGCTGTGCGCCTGTTGCAGCTTGTAGGCGGCCTGCGCCGTGGATGAAAGCTTCGCGAGTTCCGTCGCGCCCAACACCGCGGCCGAAAGTATCAGCAATCCGCCGAAGGTTGGCGCCAACATCGTGCCCACGGAGTTGAAGGCCTGGACCAGGTTCAACCGACTCGACGCCAGCTGCGGCGCACCCAGCAGGCTGACGTACGGATTGGCTGCGACCTGCAACAGGGTGATGCCACTGGCGAGCACGAAAAATGCGAACAGGAACAATGGATACCAGCGCACCTGCGCGGCCGGCACGAACAGCAGCGCGCCGATGCCGGTGACGATCAACCCGATGATGATGCTGGCGCGATAGCCGTAATGCGCCAGCACCTTGCCGGAAGGCAGCGACATCACGAAGTACGCGCCGAAGAAGGTGAACTGGACCAGCATCACCTCGAAGTAGTTGAGCGTGAATACCGATTTCAGGTGCGGGATCAGCACGTCGTTCAAGACCGTGATGAAGCCCCACATGAAGAAGATCGTGGTCATCACCGTCATCGCCATGAAATTGCCGGCGACGCGGGAGTTGGTGGCGGGAGTGCTCATGTCGGGGTAGTCCTGCTGCTGGCGCGTACCACCAGGCGTGCCGGGGCGATTGCACGCACCGCCTCGACGTCGGGTTGGCGGCTGCGTTCGAGGATGCGTTCGGCGGCTTGGCGTCCGCGCAAACGCGGGTCGGTGGCGAGCGTGGTCAAGGGCGGCACGCTGACCGCCGCTTCGGGGATGTCGTCGAAACCGGTGACGGCGAAATCGTGTCCGGGGTGTTTGCCGCGCGCGGTCAGGCCCAGCATCAGGCCGAGCGCCACGGCGTCGTTGTAGCAGACGGCGGCGGTCGGTGCGGGATCGCGCGAGAACAACGCCCCGGTTTGCGCAGCGGCTTCCAGGCGCGTCGGCGCGCACTCCACGAGCCAGCGCGGTTCGGGTGTGATGCCGGCTGCGTGCATGGCGTCGGCATAACCCTCGCGGCGTTCGCGGCAGGAACTGGAGTCGGCATGACCGCCGAAAAAGGCGATCCGGCGATGGCCTTGTTGCAGCAGGTGTTCGGTGGCGAGGGTGGCGCCACGCCGGTTGTCGAGCGCCAGGTAATCCCAGTGCGAGACCGACCAGCGGACATGCGGCGGTTCACGATTGAACATCAGTACCGGCGTGTGATCGCCGAGCAGTGTTTGCAGTTGATCGCCGTCGCTGTTTTCGGCAGGCGAGAGGATCACCCCGGCGGGGGTGTGTTCCATCAACGAAGCCAGCACGCGTCGCTGACGTTCGGTCGATTCGCCGGTGCTGCCGAGCAGGGTGACGTAACCGGCTGCGCCCAGCGCTTCGTCGACGCCGGCCGCGAATTCGGCAAAAAAGGGGTTGGCAAGGTCATTGATGACCAGTGCGACGCTGGACGAAGTGCGCTGGCGCAGGTTCGCGGCAGCGCGGTTGTACACGTAGCCCTGCCGTTTCATCTCCGTCTCGACGCGCGCGCGGGTGGCGCGCGCCACCAGCGGGCTGCCGCGCAGCACCAGCGACACCGTTGCCGGCGACACGCGACAGCCACGCGCGACGTCGGCGATGGTGACGCGCGCGCGGTTCATCGCGATGCGGCGCCGACAGTGACTTGTAGCGCTGCGCCATGCTGACGCGAAAACGGGCAGCCCAATGGGTGGTACATGGAGAAATTCATGATTTGTAACGATCCAATTTTCGCCATCATGCCCGGTTGCATGCCGTAGCGCATTCTGCGGTGCAGCATGCATCGCCCATGGTTTCCTGCTAGTTTGCCCAAGATTTATAACGATATAAATTCGAGGCCACCATGCGATCCCCATGCCAGTTGCTCACCGTCCCGGCTTGCTGTGTTTTTGCGCTGTTGCTGGCATTGCCGGGGGCGACCCGCGCCGCGCAGACCCCCGGCGCTTCGGCCTGGGCCGAGGTCGATCCGATGATCGGCACCGGCGGCAACGGGCACACTTTCCCCGGTGCCACCGTGCCGTTCGGAATGATCCAGTTGAGCCCCGACACTGCGATGCCGAATTTCAAGAAGGCTTATTCGTGGGCCGCGGGTTATCAATACGGCGACCACAGCATCCTCGGGTTTTCGGAAACGCATTTTTCCGGCAGCGGTCATTCCGATCTGGGTGACGTGTTGCTGATGCCGGGTGTCGGCAAGGTGGCGTGGGATCCGGGCGATCCGGACAAGCCCGGCAGCGGCTACCGTTCCGGATTCAGCCACAAGACCGAGATTGCGCAGCCCGGTTATTACGCGGTGACGCTCGCGACCAGCGGCGTGCGGGTGGAGTTGACCGCCGGCAAGCGGGTTGGCTGGCATCGTTACACCTTCCCGAAAGGCAAGGATGCACACGTGCTGCTGGATTTGCGCCCCAGCATCTACAACTACCCGGGCAAGGTGTCATGGGCGCGGCTGCGCGTGCGCGCCGATGGCACCGTCACCGGTTATCGCGAAACGCGCGGCTGGGCGCCGGGCCGGCAACTGTATTTCGCGATCCGTTTTTCGCAGCCAATGACGTCGCACCAGCTGGTGAATCGCGAACAGCATATCGTCTACAAGGGGTTCCAGGGTCCCGCGCCCGATCCGGCCGGCGTCGACGCGGTCGCCGGTCGGCAACTGGAGGGTGCGTTCGAATTCGGCAAGTTGAGCAAGCCGCTGTTGGTGAAAGTGGCGATCTCGACGGTCAGCGCCGCCAATGCGATCGCCAACCTCGACAAGGACGGCAAAGGTTGGAATTTCAACGCCCGTCGCGCCGATGCGCGCGCGGCGTGGGAGCAAGCACTGTCGGCGATCGACGTGCAGGCGCCAGCGGACATCGAGAAGAGTTTCTACACCGCGATGTATCACGCGATGATCGCGCCCAATCTATCCATGGACGTGAATGGGCAATATCGTGGGCCGGATCACGGCGTGTACACCGCCAAGGGTTTCGCGTTCTATTCGAGCTGGTCGCTATGGGACGTGTATCGCGCGCAGCAGCCGTTGATGGCGTTCCTGCAGCCGCCGCAACGCGTCAATGATTTCGTCAACTCGCTGCTCGTCGCGCAAGCCGAAAGCCCGTTCGGCATCCTGCCGGTGTGGGCGTACCAGGGTCTTGAGACCTGGTGCATGATCGGTTACCACGCGGTGCCGGTGATCGCCAACTTCTACATGCAGGGCTTCCGTGGCTTCGATGCGAATGCTGCGTTGAAGGCCATGGTCGCGAGCGCGACGTATGCGCCGTATGGCGATCTCGGCGACTACATGAAACTCGGCTACGTGCCGAGCGACAAGGAACCCGAGTCGGTTTCCAAGACGTTGGAATATGCTTTCGACGACTGGACTATCGCGCGGATGGCGCAAGCGATGGGCCGCAAACAGGTCGCGCAAAAGTTCTTCAAGCGTGCGGGGAACTGGCGCAACGTGTTCAACCCGAAGACCGGTTTCGCGCAGCCGCGGCTTGCCGACGGCAAGTTTCGTGAGCCGTTCAATCCGGCCAAGGCCGGCGAGGGCAGTGGCTTCACCGAAGGGAACTCTTGGCAGTACTCGTGGTACGAGCCACAGGACGTCGGCGGCTTGATCCATGAACTCGGTGGCGACGACAAGCTGGTCGCGAAGCTCGACGAAGTGTTCGATGCGAAGATCAGCCCGAATGCATTCGCCGGCATCGAAGATGTGACCGGCCTGATCGGCTGGTATGCGCACGGCAACGAACCCAGCCAGCACATCGCGTATCTCTATGACTACGCCGGCTCGCCGTGGAAGGCGCAAGCGCGCCTCACCCAGATCATGGATTCGCAATACGCGCCGACGCCAACGGGCCTCTCGGGCAACGATGACCTCGGCCAGATGTCGGCGTGGTACATCTTCACCGCGCTCGGCTTTTATCCAGTCGCGCCTGCCAGCAACCAGTACGTGATCGGACGACCGTTCGTGCGTCGTGCGGTGATGCATCTGCCGAACGGCAAGACCTTCACCGTCACGACGGACGGCTTGGGCAAGGATCATCCCTACGTCGGTTCGGTCACGCTGGACGGCAAGCCGCTCACGCGCGATTACCTGACCTATGCCGAGATCATCCGCGGCGGCACGCTGCATTTCACAATGCAGGCCGAGCCGAACGAACACTGGGCGACGCAGGCCAAGGACCAGCCGTATTCGATGACGGCGTATCCAGCGAGATGACGTTGCTTTGCTTCTCCCCTCGCTTGCGAAGCCAGGCAGGCGGCATACGCTTCGCTTCTCCTGCCTTTGGTTGTGTTTATGTAGGGCGCCCTTCAAAGGCAGATTCCGGGTTCCGCGCTTTGCGCGGCCCCGGAATGACGGCCGAGGTGAAGGGTGCAGTCGCTCCGCATTCCGTCATTCCGGACGCGGCGCAGCCGCGATCCGGAATCTGCTTCTCAACCGACACACCGATCAACACGTCAAGTCCGGCCACAGATCCAGCCATTTCGGATTGCTCTTTTCGACCAGGGCCACCTTCCAGGCACGGCGCCACTTCTTGAGTTCCTTCTCGCGTTCGATGGCCGTGACAATGGAGTCACATTGTTCGAAGTGCACCAAGTCGTGGATTCGATAGCGTTTGCTGAATCCTTCGACCGCATCGCTGCGATGTTGCCAGACGCGTTTGACGAGGTCGGACGTGACACCGATGTACAACGCGCCACCGGGCTTGTTGGCAAGAATGTAAACCGCTGGCTGCTTGATGATTATCAAAGTCGGATTCCCGATTCCGTTGCCGGAGAGCCGGCAACGGAACTGGCATGACGGCGCCTGGATATGCTGCCATCGAGTCCCGATTCCCGGCCTCAATCGATGCCGAGTTTTTTCAGCTTGTACCGCAACGCCCGGAACGTGATGCCGAGTTTCTTCGCCGCGGCGGTCTTGTTGTAGCGGGTTTCCTGCAGGGCCTTCAGGATCGCCTCGCGCTCCATGTTGGAAATATAGTCATCCAGTGGCACGCCACCGGCCCGCATCAGGGCCTCCGCTTCGGCGCCGTCATCATCCGCGCCGTAATCGTCGTCATCGCCGTCTTCGTGGCGGTTGCCGGGTTCCAGCATCAGGTCGGCCGGTTCGATCACGTCGTTCTCGCACAACGCGATGGCGCGTTCCAGCACGTTCTCGAGTTCGCGCACGTTGCCGGGGAAATCGTAGTCGGTAAGTGCGGTGAGCGCGGCGGGTTGCAGGGTCGGCGCCGGCGTGCCGGCTTGTTCGGCCAGCCGCTTCAGGATGTGTCCCGCCAGCAGCGGAATGTCGCCGGCACGTTCGCGCAGCGGTGGCACCCGCAGTTCAATCACGTTGATGCGGTAGTAGAGGTCTTGCCGGAACTGGCCGGATTGGACCAGCCGCGCCAGATCCTTGTGGGTGGCCGAGAGGATGCGGACGTCGACCGGTACTTCGCCGCGACCGCCGATCGGGCGCACCGCTTTTTCCTGGATCACACGCAGCAGTTTCACCTGCATGTGGATCGGCAGTTCCGCGACCTCGTCGAGGAACAGCGTGCCGCCGCTGGCGGTCTGGAACAGGCCTTCCTTGTCGGCGTGCGCGCCGGTGAACGAGCCCTTCTTGTGGCCGAAGAACTCGCTCTCCATGAGCTCCGAGGGAATCGCGCCGCAGTTGACCGGCACGAACGGTCCGCTGGCGCGGGGGCCGAGTTCGTGGATCGAACGCGCGACCAGTTCCTTGCCCACGCCGGATTCGCCGCTGATGTAGATCGGCGCCTGGCTGCGCGCGACCTTGCCGATGCGCGCGCGGACTTCGCGCAATGCCTGCGATTCACCGACCAGGCGGCTGCTTGTTGCAACGTCGTCGACGTCCGCTTCGGGTTCTTGCGCCACCCGCAGCGCGGTCTGCACGAGCCGACGCAGCATGTGGATGTCGACCGGCTTGCTGACGAAATCGAAGGCACCGGCTTTCAGCGCATCCACCGCGGCTTCGACATTGCCGTAGGCGGTGATCATGGCCACCGGGGTGTCGGGATATTCGCGCGAGATCAGCTCGATCAATTCCTGGCCGGTTCCGTCGGGCAGCCGCATGTCGGTGAAGCAGAGGTCGTAGCGGACCTCGCCAAGCATCTTCTTCGCTTCGCCGACGTTGGCGGCAGCGTCGACCTCGAGGTCCATGCGCCCGAGCGTGATGCTGAGCAGTTCGCGAATGTCCCGCTCGTCGTCGACGACCAGCACTGTCTGTTTGGCCATGCTTGCCCCGGTTGATCAACCCTGTCGTTACGAGAGTAGCGCGACGGCCGCGGCAACGCCAAGCCGCGACGCGCGGTCCATCATGTTTCCGGCCCCATCGGCAGGCGTGCCGATGCAGTCAAGGTGATGCGAAAACAACTGCCGCCGCCGGCCACCGGTACGTATTCGAGACTGGCCTGGTTGGCTTCGCACATCTGCCTCGCGAGATACAGGCCAAGCCCGGTGCCGTACTGGTGGGTGGTGAAGAACGGCTCGAAAATCTGCGCCGCGACTTTGGGCGGAATGCCGGGGCCGCGATCGATCACTTCCAGCAGCGGCGGCCCATTGTCGCTGGCCAGCCGCGCGACCACCATCACCCGCGCCGGTTCGTCCGGCAAGCGGCCGTAGCGCAGCGCGTTCTGGACCAGGTTCCACACTACTTGTTGCAGGTGCTGCGGATCGGCCAGCGCCTCGACCGGGCGCGGATACAGCAGCGGACGCAGGGTGTCCTGGCCGATGTCGTTGGCTTCCTTGTATTCGTCGATGAAACGCATGGCCCAACTGTTGAGGTCGAGCGTCTCCGGACGCGAGCGTTCGCGGCGCGACAGTTGCAGGATGTTTTCGATGATTTCGTTGACCCGCCCGCAATGGTTGTTGATGATCTCGACCATGCGCTTGTCGGCGTCGCTCAGGACTTCCGACTCGGCCAGCAGTTGCGCGGAATAGCGGATCGCCGCCAGCGGGTTCCTGATTTCGTGCGCGATCGATGCCGACAACCGGCCCAGCGTCGTCAGCGTGAGTTGCTCGGCGCGCTGCGACACCAGCGAGGTGTCGTCAAGAAACACCAGCACGTAGGAATCGTCGTGCGCGGACAGACGCGTGAAGCGCGGCACCACTTCCGGCACGCCATCGGCCAGCGCGACCGCGGTGGTGTCGTGTTCGTGGGTGGTGCGCCAGTGGTACAGCCGCCGCGAAAGCTCGGGTGCGACCCGGCCGAGGTCGCGTTGTTCGACACCCGGATTGCCGACCAGCGTCCACGCCGATTCGTTGATCTGGTGGATGTGGTTGCCGTCGTCCACCAGCAGCACGCCGGTGCGCATGCGCCGGATGATGAGGTCGTTGACCTGGGCGAGGTTGGCGAGATCGGTGCCACGCTGTTCGGCCAGCGCTTCGCTGGCGCGCATCTGGCTGCCAAGCGCGTAGCACAATGCGGCGGTGGCGAAGTAGGCCACCCCGAACAAGCCGGCTTCCAGCACCGACGCGCCGGGATCGCCGGCCGTCAACAGCGATTGCGCGATCATCGCGAGCGTCGCCAAGGCCGCGAACATCCCGCCCAGGCGCGGCGACAGCAACAACGCGGCGGCACCGACGTTGATGACCAGCATTGCGGCGATGCCGGTGTGCGCGGCGGGGATGGCGAGTGCCGTCAGGAATGCCGCGATGACATCCACGGTCAGGCAGGTGCTGGTGCTGGCGATCAGCGTGCGCGGCATGCGCGCAGTCCGCATCAGCATCGCCAGTGAGAACAAAAGATAGATGGCCGCGGTCGCGCGCGCGAACAAGGGATCGCGCAGCGGCATCCACGCGAACGCCAGGCTACTGAAGGACAGCACGACATATACCAGCGCCTGGAGTACGCGGTATATGTTGAGCACGCGCAACTCGCGCCGGATGTGCTCAGCGCCGCCTGTCGTGCTCACCTGTTGGATGCCCTGTATCGTGGTCGCCACGTGCGGATCATGCTTTGCACCGCCGCTTCGCACAAGACCCGCGTCACCGGACAGTGACGGGATGCTGGTCTCGGTCGCGAAACGGCGACCCCGCATTGCGCCTGTGCGGGGCTGCCCGTAAACTAGCCGGTCCGCCCGTGCCGGAATAGCTCAGCTGGTAGAGCAACGCATTCGTAATGCGTGGGTCGGGGGTTCGATTCCCTCTTCCGGCACCAATTATCAGTTTCAGGCAGTCCAAGACAGTCCAGTGCAATCCTTGAACCCCGCATCACAGCGGGGTTTTTTGTATCTAGCTGTCTCATGGCATCCAGCTGAAGCGCGGTTGACGGGGGGCATCATTGGGGGCATCCTAGGTGCGGAAACCCAGTTCTGGGGGCATCTCATACAGGGAGCACCAAATGCTGACCGACGTAGCAATCCGCAAGATCAAACCCGTCGGCAAAGTGCGCAGGTACGCCGACGCGCAAGGACTCTACTTGGAGGTCACACCGACGGCGGCGAAGTATTGGCGGATGAAATACCGCTTTGCAGGTCGCGAGAAGCGTCTGGCGTTTGGCGTGTATCCCGGAGTGTCACTTGCCGAAGCGCGCACTCGCCGCGATGAAGCGCGCGCAGCGTTGCGGGATGGCCGCGACCCGGGCGAAGAGCGCAAGGCGGCGAAGGCCGCAGCGTTGAGTGTGGGGGAAACGTTCGGCGTGGTGGCGGCGGAGTGGCTACACCGGCAGCGGGGAAGCATGGCGGCGGCGACGTTCACGAAGGCACAGTGGATGCTTGACCAGACGATGAAACTGCACGCGCGGCCCATTCGTGAAATCGCGGCGCCGGAAGTATTGAGTGTGCTACGGGCAGTCGAACTGGGCGGGCGACACGAGACAACGCACCGGATCAAGCAGCGTATCGGCCAGGTAATGCGCTACGCAGTGGCGACGGGGCGTGCTGAGCGCGACGTGACGGCAGACCTGAGAGGCGCACTGATTCCGCCGACGACGAGACACCATCCCGCGATTACGGAACCGGCGGCGGTGGGCGATCTGTTGCGCGCCATTAAAGGGTTCAGTGGACAACCCGCGACGCATGCGGCGCTGAAGCTTGCGCCGTACCTGTTCCAGCATCCGGGCAACGTCCGCGCGATGGAGTGGGCGGAGCTTGATCTTGATGCGGCAGAGTGGCGCATCCCTGCCGAGAAGATGAAGATGGGAGAGGCGCACGTTGTACCGCTGTCAAAACAGGCTGTGGCGGTCCTGAAAGACATCCAGGCGATCACGGGCAGGGGCCGCTACTGCTTCCCATCGAACAGGGGACATGGGCGGCCGCTAAGCAACAATACGCTCAACGCGGCACTCAGACGCTTGGGGTTCGACAAGGACACCATGACGGCGCACGGGTTCCGCGCAATGGCATCTTCGCTATTGAATGAGCAGGGATGGAATCCCGACGTAATCGAGCGGCAGTTGGCGCACGCCGAGCGTAACAAGGTCCGCGCAGCCTACAACCGGGCACAGTACTTGGCCGAACGGCGGACAATGATGCAGGCATGGGCAGAATATCTGGACGCACTGGGGGACAACGCGCAGGTGATTCCGTTCAAGCGCAAGTCAACGCGGGCTGCGTAGATCATTTTTGCGGGTGTATCTGGCGAGCGCCTCTGCGAGGCATGGTTCCAGCCATGTGGTTGTCACTTGACAACCTTGTTGCCCAAACCCATACTGGAGACGTCGAATGGCCCTTCCTTCGCATCCGAAGAAGGAAATCGAGGAAGCGATCAAATACGCGGAGGCCGAGGGATGGCGCGTCAAGGTCGGAGGCAGCCACGCCTAGGGCAAAATTTACTGCCCCTACAACGATCACGAGTACCGTTGCGGTGGGTTCTGCATCACCAGCGTGTGGAGCACGCCCAAGAACCCCGGCAATCACGCCCGCGCACTGCGGCGTGTCGTAGACAACTGCACAAATCGCAAACGGCTGCGGGATGCCGACTCGATTGCAGAGGATTAACCATGGAATACACCTTCACACTGAAATACCAGCTCAACGAGCAAGACAGCGATCTGGACGCCTTGGTGGAACGTCTGGGCGAAGCTGGTTGCGACGATGCGCTGGTGGGTATCTGGCAGCCAGGTCGGTTGGCGTTGGAGTTCACCCGCGAGGCCGATAGCGCCCAAACCGCCGTGCGTAGTGCACTGGCTGACGTCAAGCGCACTGCTCCGACCGCGCGATTGATTGAGATGACACCGGACTTCGTCGGGCTTACCGATGTCGCGGAGGTGGTTGGGGTATCGCGTCAGAACATACGCAAGCTCATGCTTGCCCATACCGCCAGCTTTCCTGCGCCGGTTCACGAGGGCAGCGCCTCGATCTGGCATCTTGCGGAGGTACTGACCTGGCTGGATGCGAAAGGGGGTTATCTGCTGGAACGGAGCACGCTGGAAGTGTCGAGGATCGCCTTGCAGGTCAACCTCGCCAAAGAAACGCGGCGGTTTCCGAAGGCAGGCTCGATAACATAGCCAGCAGTCGCCTCGCAGTGCAAGGCGACTGTGTTATCATGACATTATCATGCACACGCAGGAGGCTGCCCCGTGAATGCAACCGCTCGCGTCACGATCTTGATGACGCCCAAAGAAAAAAGGGAATTGTTTGCCCAGGCCAAACTTGCCGGGTTCGATTCGGTCGGCGCGTACCTGCGCCGCAAGGCGCTTGGCCCCGAGGATTCGACGCTCGACAAGCTGGTCGAACTGGTAAGCGAATCGACACGACGGGCCAATACTGCCCTCGATCACGTCCTGGCGTCGATGAAACGGCACGAGAAGGAGGCCCCCAAGCACGAAGCGATCGCGCGGGCCAAGGCCGAGGCCGAGATTCGTTCCTGGTCGCCCGAGCGATTGGCCGCATTTCGGGAGAATTTCGGGTTGACCGGAGAACGCCGGCCATGAGCGTGACCGACAAGGTGCTCGATGCGCTGCGCCAAACGGTGTTGATCAATGAACGCATCGAGCAGTTGACCAAGGCGGTCGCGAAACTTGAAGACGGCCAGGTCGATCTGCGCGACCGGGTGATTCGCATCGAGGCGCTGATCGAATTCGGCCGGACTGCACAGCTGTTGTCGAAGTCTTGAGGTGAACGCCGCCGCGTTCCACCCAAGAAATGCGCCAGTCGCAGGTGAACTCCCAATGTTGCAGCATTGCGCAGCCGCAAGACGCTACCGGGAGTGCAGGATGGCTGTTGTGGCCTCTCCCGCACATTGCTCAACTTCCGAGATCGGCCAGTTGCTGCTGGTCAGCCTATCTGAACCAACGACCGCTGTTGTTTTGATTGTGGCATCTCGCAGCATATGAACCTGTCCACGGAAGATTTGCTGTCGGGTTTCACGTCCGACTTGGCGAACGCTTCGACGCGCGAACGTTCTTTTTCGAAGCCGGAGGGCCGTCGGATTCATGGCTTTCGGGAACGTCGCCGGACAAGCCCTTCAAATAGTCGATGAGCCATCTTCCCGCCGGTCCAGGCGGCGCCGACGCCTGATAGCAAGCCGACATGGTCAACGTGAAGTCCGCTCGCACATCGATGACCACCAGGCTTCCTGCGGCGATGTCGGAATCCACCATGTGACGAGGCATGCTGCCCCAGCCCACGCCGTCCTTGAGGAAGGCGTGCTTGGTTGAAAGGTCGGCCAACCGCCAAGTGGTCGGCGAGAAGACGCCATAGTCCTTGCCGGATAGCAGATTGGACCGGTCGGTGAGAACAAGCTGCACATGCTTCGCCAGCTCGCGCTTTGGAATCCGGCCGCGAAAACGGGCAAGTGGGTGGTTGGGTGCCACCACCATGAGCAAGGGAATTTCGTCCAGGCGTTCGCTGATCAGCGAAGGAAATTCGACCGGCAACGATGCCAGGATGCCCAGGCTGCAGCGTTCGTCCAACACCGGTTGGTAGGCCGCGCCCAATCCCTCCACGAAGAGTCGCAACGGTGTCAGCGGAAACCGTTCCGCGAACGCCTTCGCCGCCGCAGCGATCATGGCGGCAGGGAAAAACACATCGACGACCACCGACAATTCCGCCTCGAGTCCTCCGGCCATGAGCTTGGCGCGGGCCTTCATGGCATCGACGCCGGACACGACGTTGCGCGCATCCGCGAGCAAAAGCTCACCCTCGGGCGTCAACTTCGGAAAGCGTGCCGTACGGTCGAACAGCACCACGTCGAGTTGCGACTCAAGACCGCCAATCCATCCGCTCACTGCCGACTGCACGCGATAGAGCTTGCGCCCCGCGGCCGAGAAGCTGCCCTCGTCGACTGCGGCGATGAAGGCTCGGAGTTGGTCCAGTGAGACAGCGTCCAGCATCGAAGCATATCTCTTACAAAGATGGATTGAATCTCAGTTTATCGTCTTTTTAGATTATGTATCAGGGGCCACGATACGCTCCATTGCAAGCAGCTTGCTGCTTCCGTACAACGCCAACAAGGAATGCATGACGTGGACAGACTAAATGGAAAGACCGCCGTGATCACCGGCGGTGCTACCGGCATCGGCCGCGCCGCGGCCAAGCGCTTCATCGAGGAAGGCGCCTTCGTCTTCATTTTCGGCCGCCGGCAGGAAGCACTCGACGCCGCCGTGGCCGACCTCGGGCCCAACGCGCGTGCGGTGCAGGGCTCGGTCTCTGACCTGGCCGATCTCGACCGGCTTTACGCGGCGGTGAAGGCGGAGCGCGGAACCCTCGACATCGTCTTCGCCTCTCGCCAGACAGCAGCTTCATGACCGCCAGCGAGGTCGCTGTCGATGGTGGCCTGGCGCAACTCTGACGCGCTACGCCCGGCACGCCGCGCACTCGTCGAACGCCCAACCGTAAAGGAGATCCCGATGTACACCCAATCGAAGCAATCCGAGTTGATCCGGTTCGCACGAGTCGATGCGGGCGCCACCGTCATCGACGTTTACCCAGGCGACGGCGACTGGACCCGTCTCTTCTCCGACATCGTGGGACCCGAAGGACGGGTCTACAGCTTCGTGCCGGCCGAAGTCGCCCACTTCAAGAA
>JBOHYW010000066.1:0-18270 GCA_050738155.1 Rhodanobacteraceae bacterium | reverse complement strand
AACCTGGCGTCGGTCGGGAACGATGGCGTGCTGGTATGAATGATCACCAGTTCGTAGGTTTCGGCGATGCGCAACGTGGCTTCCACCGAAAACCCGTCGGCGGGTGCATCCAGCAAGCGCGAACCCGGCACCAGCGCAGCAGGCTGTGCCAGCCACGTCGGATACCAGAAGCTCTTGATTTCGCGTTTGGCCTGATAGCGCGAACCGGCGCCACCGTCGAATCCATCGAATGACGGAGCCTGCAGGAAAAGTGTCTTCTTCATTTTCGTTTCCGAACCCATCCGCCAGCGCAGAGCGTCGTTGTCGCCCGGGCGTCGAGCACCTGGCCACGCCAAGTCACCCGCCATCCGGAAAGCGCGGCAACCCATTCGAACAAACTCAGGGTGTCCCTCGGCAGGATCGAGACCACGTCCCATCGCGGCGGCGGCTCAGGCAACCCGCGCCTTTGCGCGAAGTGTAGCAAGATTCGTGCGACCAACCCAAACACCAACAGGCCCAACGTCACTGGGCCGGGCGCCAATGCCACACCCAGCAACAAAATCGGCAAGGTAAAGCAGACCCACAGCATCACGAAACCCGACGGCGCAATCGCGCGTATCGTACGCAACCATCTCAGCTCGTGCGCCCACAGTGAGGACAACTGCGTCTCGCCGATTTGCGTGCCGATCACCAGGTCGGACACGACCGTGCGAAGCCGCCGTTGCCGGGTCAGCTCGCCGAGCCAGAAATCATCCGCCAGCGTGTCCCGCAGCGCCGTGAAACCCCCGATGTCCTGCAACACCGCGCGGCGTACGGCGATGGTCGAACCGAAGGCAAAGCGCGTCCAGTTGAACACGTAGGCGAGTCGAACGGAGGGGATGAACCAGTCGTCCACGAACAGGCGACCGAAGCGCGACCAGATCCCCCGCCCGGGCACGCCGCGGTACAGGCAGGTGACGATGCCCGTGCCGGGATCCGCCAGCGGCGCGGTCACCCGCGCCAGATAGTCGGTCGGCACGCTGACGTCGCTGTCGGAGATCACCAGCACATCGTGCTGCGCGAAAGGCAGCATGTTGATGAGATTGCTCACCTTGGGATTGCGGCCGTGCGTGCGCGGATCGACCACGAGCGCGATTGGCAGCCGCGGAAACTCCGCTTGCAGCCGCTGCACGACGGCGATGGCGGGATCTTCGGGGTCACGCACCCCGAACACCAACTGGTAATCCGGGTGCGCCTGCCGGCAAAAGCTTCGCAGGTTTTCGTACAGGCTCGGGTCGGTCCCGTGCAGAGGCTTGAGTACGCTCACCGCAGCCGGTCCGGATGAGGATTGGCACGGCGTCGGCGGCGCAGGCAGGCGTTTGTGCGTCGCGAGCAGCGCCGCCCAGGCATACAGAGCGGCCGCTGCGGCGATTGCGATGCCGAGCCCATGCACACACGCGATCGCAATCCATGCCGGCGACATTCGACGATGTTACCCGATCACCGTCGACGGCCGGCGCGGCCCCGACGGATCCGGGTGTAGTGTTCGCGGCCACGGCCGGATGGCGCGCGCGGCGGCGCACGGCCGCACCTCGAGACGGATGGGCCATGGCAGACAAGCGCGAAGCGAAAACCATCATCCACTGCGGCCACTACATCGATCCCGCCACGCGCCGGGCGCACGGGGCGACCAGCATCGTCGTCATCGGCGGCAAGGTGGCCGCGATCGAGGCCGGTCGGGTGACCGAGGCGCACGCGACCATCATCGACCTCGCTGACGGACTCACGTGCCTGCCGGGCCTGATCGACTCGCACACCCATCTGACGTTCCAGTTCGACAAGGGCTGGTACAGCGACAAGTTCCGGCTGAATCCGGCGGACTTCGCGATCCGCAACACCGTCTACGCGCGTCGCACCCTGCTTGCGGGGTTCACCACGGTGCGCAACGTGGGCGACTGGAACCGCGAATCGATCGCGCTGCGGGATGCGGAGCGCGCCGGGCACGTCACCGCGCCGCGCATCTTCACGGCCGGGCAGATCATCGGCACGACCGGCGGCCACGCGGACGCGACCGACGGCGTGTGCTGGGTGCTGCAAACCAATCCGGGCCCCTACGGCGGCATCATCGATTCACCGGAAGATGCGCGGCGCGCGGTGCGCCAGCACTACAAGGACCGCGCCGACCTCATCAAGATCATGACCTCCGGCGGCGTGCTCGACGAGAGCGAAAGCGCCTCCAACTCGCAGATGACGGTCGCGGAAATCGAGTCGGTGGTCGCGGCCGCGCACGACTACGGCTTCACCGTCGCGGTGCACGCGCACGGCGCCGAAGCGATCCGCCGCGCGATCGTCGGCGGTGTCGATTCCATCGAACATGGCACCTTCATGGATGATGCCGACATCGAGCTCATGAAGGCGCACGGCACCTGGCTCGTGCCAACCATCATCGCCGGCCAGCACGTTGCCGAAAAGGCGCGCGAAGGCTGGTATCCGCCCGCGGTCGCGCGCAAGGCGCTGGAAGTCGGTCCGAAGATCCTCGCCAACGCCGGGCGCGCGCATGCGGCGGGCGTCAGGATCGCCTTCGGCACCGATGCCGGCGTGTACCCGCACGGCGAAAACGCCCGTGAGTTCGGCTACATGGTCGAAGCCGGAATCCCGGCCATGGATACCCTGGTGGCCGCGACCACGTCGGCGGCGAAGTTGCTGCGCCACGAACACGCATTCGGCGACCTCGCACCCGGCAAATGCGCCGATGTCATCGCCGTGCGCGGCGATCCGCTCGCGGACATCCATGCCATGCAACAGGTGGACTTCGTGATGAAGGACGCGGTCATCTACAAGCGCGATGACGCCGCCACGGCGGCGGTGTCGACCTCGACCTTGTGATGTCATTTCTGGCTCGCAAGTCAAAGAAACATCGTCATTCCGGGTTCCACAGCGATTGCGAAATGCCCATGTCTTTCGTGGGAGCGGGCGGGGCCCGCGACGGGTCTCGCCGCAAGCTGTCCCTGGCGCGGACTGTCACATTCGTCGCGGCGACCCGCCGCTCCCACAGCGGTTGCCGGCGCCATTCAAAATTGCTGGCGCGATCGCGTCATCGTTGTGGAATGATCGTCGCTTGACAGCCGCGACGGCGGCGCCGCAGCATGGGTCGCCGCCGGCGACGGCGACAAGCACCGCACCCCATGTGCACCATTCGGGTCACGGCCATGCCGATTCCTTCCAGGCTCGCAGCGCTGACGCAGTCGATGGTCGAGTGGCGGCATCACCTGCACGCCTGCCCGGAACTGCGTTACGAAGAAACGGAGACGTCCGACTTCGTTGCGGCGAAGTTGGCGGAGTTGGGGATCGAGGTCACGCGCGGGCTGGCCGGCACCGGCGTCGTCGGCACCCTTCGCTGCGGTACATCGCCGCACGCGATCGGGCTGCGCGCGGACATGGACGCGCTGCCCATCGAAGAGCGCAACACGTTCGATTACAGGTCGCGCCACGCCGGCCGCATGCACGCGTGTGGCCATGACGGCCACACCACGATGCTGCTCGGCGCCGCCGCGTATCTCGCCGGGACGCGCGACTTCGACGGCACCGTCCAGTTCATCTTCCAGCCGGCGGAAGAAGCCGCCAAGGGCGCGGAGCGGATGCTCGACGACGGGCTGTTCGAGCGCTTTCCGGTCGACAGCGTGTACGGGATGCACAACGTGCCGATGCTGGAGGCGAACCACTTCGGCATCCGGCCAGGCCCGATGATGGCGTCGACCGACTACTTCGAAATCACGGTCACGGGCAAGGGCGGACACGCGGGGATGCCGCACCTCGGGCACGATCCGTTCGTCGCGGTGGCGCAGGTCCTGACCGCGTTGCAGGCCGTACCCAGCCGGCGGATCGCCGCGACCGAAGCGCTGGTCATCAGCGTGACGAAGGTCGTCGGCGGCACTGCCTTCAACGTGATCCCGGACGCAGTCGTGATCGCCGGCACGATCCGCGCACTGGACGCGACGGTCCGCAGCCGCGCGGTGCAGGCGCTCGATGCAATCGCCGCAGGGATCGGCAGCGCAACGGAGACCCGGATCGAGGTCAAGCACATCGAAGGCGATCCTGCGGTCGTCAATCTTCCCGAACAGACCGAGCGCGCGGCCTCGGCGGCGGCCACGGTGGTCGGCGCGGACGCGGTGGACCGTGGCATCGAGCCCACCATGGGCGGCGAAGACTTTTCCTACATGCTGCAGCAGCGGCCGGGCGCCTACATCTGGATCGGCGGCGGCCGCGAGCGCGCGCCGCTGCACACTGCGGACTATGACTTCAACGACGCGATCCTTGTGACCGGCGCGGCGTACTGGGCGAGCCTGGTCCGACAGGAGCTCGCGCGTGGGTAGCGTGGCGCCCCGCAAGAACCTTTCCATTGTCATTCCGGGGCCCGCGCCAGCTTCATCGGCGCGGGAACCCGGAATCCATTCTTCATTTGTGGGAATCAACAGCTGGATTCCGGGCTCCGCCGCGGTGAAACGGCGGCGTCCCCGGAATGACCATCAAAATCTGGTGTTCCCCGCCACCACGCGGCGCGACCGAGGCGCTGGCGCGTTGCCGGGCAGTTGGGGTACAGCACGGGAATCGCGCGGATGCGGTGGGTTTACCTGCTCGCACTGATCCCCATCGCGGGATTCCTCGGCGGCGCCGTATTCGCGAACCGCGTGCATCCGTACGTGCTCGGCATGCCGTTCGTCATCTTCTGGCCGGTGTTGTGCGTCGCCCTCACCTGTGGCGTGGTCGCGGTCATTTACCGCTTCGACCCGTCCAACCACGACGACGCTGACTGAACGTGGACGTCGCACTGATCACGATCGGCGCGTTCTTCGCAGGCGCGTTGGTATTGGGCCTGCTCGCGCGCCGCGGCGTGGACATGGACCTCGAGCAATGGGTCGTCGGCGGGCGCGGCCTCGGCGCGGTGTTCGTGTTCATCCTGCTCGCGGGCGAGATCTTCACCACCTTCACGTTCCTCGGCGCGCCAAGCTGGGCCTACAGCAGCGGCGCCTCGGTGACGTTCATGCTCGCCTACGGGTCGCTCGGCGTCATGAGTTCGTACTGGCTCACGCCACCCATCTGGCGTTTCGCGAAGGCGCACGGCCTGGTCTCGCAAGCCGATTACTTCACCGCGAAATTCGAAAGCCCGGGGCTTGGCATCCTGGTGAGCGTGGTCGGCATCGTCGCGATGATCCCGTACCTGGTGCTGCAGCTCAAGGGGCTGAAGCTGATCGTTGAAACGGCCTCGAACGGCACCTTCAACGGCGCGGCATCGGTCTGGATCGGCGCCGCCGTGATCGCCTCCAACGTCGTGGCATCGGGATTGCGGGGATCGGCGTGGGTGTCGGTGCTGAAGGACGGGATGTTGCTGTGCGTGGCGGTGTTCCTCGGGGTGTACCTGCCCTGGCACTTCTACGGTGGCTTGCACCGCATGTTCGACGCGGTGGCGCGCGTCAAGCCGCAACTGCTTACCCTGCACGGCGCGCAGGATGCCACATGGTTCGACTCGACCGTGGTGCTGACCGCGCTCGGGTTCTACATGTGGCCGCAGAGCTTCGGCGCGTTGCTCTCGGCGCGCAGCGTCAAGGTGCTGCGGCGCAACGCCATCTACCTGCCGCTGTACTTCATCGTGATCGTGTTCGTGGTGTTCGTCGGTTTTACGGCCGCCGCGAGCATCACGCATTTGCGTACGCCCGACATGGCGCTGCTGAAGCTGTCGATGCAGTCGTTCCCGCCCGGGGTGCTGGGTTTGATTGCCGGAGCCGGACTGCTCGCCGCGGTGGTGCCGGGATCGCTGCTCGTCATGACTACGGCGACGCTGGTCGCGCGCAACATTTGCCAGGCGCTGCGCCCAGCCACCACCGACGCCCAAGTCGCGCTGCTCGCGCGGTGGCTGGTGCCACTGGTGGCGCTGGTCGGCGTGCTGTTCACCCTGCACAACAGCCGTGGCATCGTGACCCTGCTGCTGCTTGGCTACAGCTTCGTCACCCAGTTGTTTCCATCGGTGCTGTTCAGCCTGCTGCCGTGGCGGTTCGGGACCAAACACGGCGCCGCCGCCGGGATCGTGGTCGGGGTCGCCGTGGTGGCGTACGTCACGCTGCGCAACGTAAGCATCATGGACATCCTGCCGTTCCTGCCAACGCAGCTTGCGGGCATCAACGTGGGCCTCGTCGCGCTGGTGCTGAACGCTTGCGTGTTTCTGCTGGTGAGCGCCGCCACCAGCCCGTGGGCACCGGTGCGCGCGACCACGGACCACGTGCGGTGACGTCTGCGCGTCGCGCAGCCACGCGTCATCGCCGCTGCGCCCCGTGCCTGTCCAGCCATTCGATCACATCGGCGGTCACTTCCGCGCGGTCCGTCCGCTTGCGTCCGCCACCCGGCTTGCGCTGGTACTTCCGGCGCTGCTTGTACGGACGCTTGCAGCTCTCGCGTAACCAGCGCGCCAGTTCCTTCTGCGTATGGTCCCGCTTGCCCGGACGCTTCCGTCGAAGTCACACGGGACCCCCGCTGCTCCCTCGAGTCACTTCGCGAGGATGTCCCTGGACAGACGCGTGCGCCACGCGACTTTACGAACCGAAAGCCCTTTGCGCAGACGCCAACGCTCGCGCTGAATCCGTGGCGCAAGTCGTACTACGATGCGACGCACACGCCAACGACGGCAAGACGGAGGGACAAAATCATGGGGCTACATAAGCCGACGCGAATGGAGATGGCGACAACCGCACAAGAACTCGGCATACATCTGACGGATGCACAAATCGACGAATATCTCAGCTTGATGAGTGATTCGCTGGCAGCGTACGAGCTGCTGGAAACGCTGCCCGACGAGCTGCCACGCGTGAAATACCCGCGCACGCCCGGTTATGCGCCAGCAGCGGCAGACAACCCGTGCAACGCGTGGTACTACCGAAGCGAAATCCGCGGCGCCGCGGACGGACCCCTGCGGGGCAAGCGGCTTGCGATCAAGGACAACATCTGTGTCGCGGGCGTTCCGATGATGAACGGTGCGTCGACGCTGCGCGGTTACGTGCCGGACATCGACGCCACTGTCGTCACGCGCGTGCTCGACGCGGGTGGGACGATCCTTGGCAAGAGCCGTTGCGAGTTCTTCTGTTTCTCCGGCGGCAGCCATACCAACTCGATGGGCCCTGTCGTCAATCCGCACAAGCCCGGCTACTCGGCGGGAGGCTCCTCCTCTGGCAGTGCAGCGTTGGTCGCCGCGGGCGAAGTGGACATGGCGCTCGGTACCGACCAGGGCGGCTCGGTCCGCATTCCCTCCTCGTACTGCGGAACCGTGGGGATGAAGCCGACATTCGGGCTGGTCCCCTACACGGGCGGGCTGTCACTGGAAGCGACGCTTGACCACATCGGGCCGATCACCACCAACGTCGCCGACAACGCCCAGTTGCTGCAAATCCTCGCTGGCGCCGATGGTTTTGATCCGCGCCAGCAAAACGTGCGGACTGCCGATTACCTCGTCGATCTGAACAAGGGTGTTGCGGGGATGAAGATCGGCATCGTAAAGGAGGGCTTCGAGTGGGCTACATCCGAGCCGGACGTCAACGACATGGTACGGAAAGGTGCGGCGCGGTTTCGCGAACTCGGTGCAGAGGTTGATGAGGTATCGCTGCCGATGCATCCGGTAGCGGGGGCAATCTGGTCGGCCATCGCCATCGAAGGCGGCACAGTGCAGATGTTGCGTACAAACGGTTTGGGGTTTGGTTGGAAAGGGCTGTATTTGCCGAGTTTCATGCAAGCGCACGACGCATGGCGAACGCGCGCGGACGAATTTTCAGAGACTTTCAAGGTGACGGTGCTGCTTGGCCAGTACATGCTCGAAAAGCACCGCGGCGTACCCTACGCTCGCGCGCAGAACCTGTTGCGTCGCGCGATCGCAGCCTGCGACGCGCAGTTCGCCACGCATGACTTACTGCTGATGCCGACGACTCCGATGAAGTCAACGCCGCTGCCGAAACCGGGCGCCGGGATCACGGAAACCGTGCAGCGCGGCCTGGAAATGATTCCCAATACCGCACCGTTCGACGCGACCGGCCACCCCGCGATCTCGATCCCTTGTGGCACGAGTCAGGGCTTGCCAGTCGGGCTGATGTTGGCCGGTCGTCACTGGGACGAGGCGACCCTTTACCGAGCGGCAAAAGCATTCGAGGATGCTGTAAAAACCAAGCCGATCCGGTAGCCGCCAAGCGGGAGCCATAAAGACATCGTCATTCTGCGGCCATCGCCAGCTTCATCGGCGATGGGACCCGGAATGACGACCATTTTTGGGAAGATGAGATACTTTCGAACTAAAAATGGAATTACACTTCCAACCACTCCTTTCGAACGGCCTCGTTTCCGCGAAGTTCAGCCGGCGTTCCCTCGAAAACAATCCGCCCGTGGCCCATGACGAGAACACGGCTGGATACGTCCAGCGCAATCGCCAGCTTTTGCTCGACGAGCAGGATAGACACCCCGGATCGCGCGATGCGCATAATCAAGTCGCCAACCTGCCTGACGACGAGTGGGGCCAGTCCTTCGGTGGGCTCGTCGATCATGATCAACTCGGGATCGCCCATCAACGTACGGCACATGGTAAGCATCTGCTGCTCGCCACCCGACAGCACGCCCGCGGGAGCGTCGATCCGACGCTCCAGGCTCGGAAACAACTCCAGCATCTGGGGGATGGTCCAGCGCCCCGGATTCCGAGGATTCTTGATCCCCAGCTCCAGGTTCTGGCGCACGGTCAGCGTCGGGAAGACTTCGCGATCCTCGGGAACGTACCCCAGGCCACGCCGTGCAATCCGGTAATTCGGCAACCCGGCGATTTCGCCGCCGCGGAATCGTATCGATCCGACCGGTGGCACTTCGCCCATGATCGCCTTGATGGTGGTGGAACGACCCACTCCATTCCGGCCGAGCAGCGCCACCACTTCGCCTTCATCCACCGAAAACGTGACGCCGCGAAGGATGTGGCTTTTGCCGTAATAAGCGTGCAAATCATTGACCTCGAGCATCGCACGGGATTCCGGCATCAGCCCACCTCCCGGCCCAGGTAGGCTTCCTGCACCTGCGGATTGGCGCGGATCTCCGCGGGCGTGCCGGTGGCGATGATCTGGCCGTACACCAGTACCGAAATGCGATCCGACAGCCCGAACACCACGCTCATGTCGTGTTCGACGATCATCAGCGTACGGTTCGCGGCGATCCTGCGGATGAGCGCGATGGCGTGCTCAGTCTCGGTGTTGCTCATGCCCGCAGTCGGCTCGTCGAGCAGCACCACCGGCGCATCGCAGGCAATCGTCATGGCGATTTCCAGGGCGCGTTGACCCGCATAGGGCAGAGAACCGGCCACCATATCGCGCGCGTCCTGCAAGCCTACGAGTTCCAGAACCTCCTCGGCCCGCGCGTTCGCGCGTTTCGAACGACTCGCGGACCGCCAAAAGACATAGCCGTCGTTCTCTTTGCGAAAGCACGCGCAGCGGATATTCTCAAAAACGGGCATCCGGCCAAACACGTTGCTTACCTGGAACGAGCGCGACAGGCCTCGCTGCTGAATGTTCTCGGGCGTCAAGCCGCTGATCGGCTGATCGAAAAGTCGGATCTCTCCGGCGCTGGGTTGGAGCCCCCCGGAGAGGAGATTGAACAAGGTCGACTTGCCGGCGCCGTTCGGGCCGATGAGGGCGTGGATCTCGCTCTTCTGCACTTCCATGTCGACACCGCGAATCACCTCCGTGGCGCCGAAGTTCATCTTCAGCCGACGCACGGACAGGACGGCGGTCATTCGCGCACCCCGGTGTATTTGCGAGCCAGCCGATGCGTCCCGTAACCCGCAGCAAACAGCACCAGCGCCGCAATCCATCCCCACGGTGCGTGCGGATCGAAACTGATCCCGAGGCTCTCTGCCAGGGTGTCCTGGCCGTTGCGCAACTGGTAAACCAGCTCGACCAGCGTAATCAAGCCGCATGCAACCAGTGTGGTTTTCAGCAAGCCTCCCAGCCAGCCCGGAAGGCTCCTCGCGAGCTCCCCGTGGCGCCAGGCATAACGCACCCGCTCCACACCGCCACCCAGGCCGCCGGGCGCGAACATCACGATGGCGAGGAACACAATCCCGATGTAAACCACCGACGCCTGCGTGTAGTTGGTGAGTGCCGAGTTCATGAAGGTCACCACGATGGCGCCGATGATGGGTCCGTAGAACACGCCGGCACCGCCGATCGCCGCCATGATCAACACCATGCCGGAAGGCGTCAGCCCCAGGGCGCTCGGCGTCATCACCTCGAAGTTCACCGCCGACATTCCACCTGCCAATCCAGCAAAGGCACCCGCCGCCACGAACACCAGGAAACGCACCGAATGGGGACGATAGCCGATGAAACGCACACGTTCCGCGTTGTCGCGCACCGCGTTGCACATGTGGCCCAGGGGGGTTCGCGTGAAGGCCCACATGCCGAGCGTTGCAACAAGTACCCAGAACACCATGAACCAGTAGACGTCCGAAGCGTGTGTCAGCTTCAATCCGAACCATACGGGCCCCACCGTACGGTCACTGATGACGCCCGCAATCCCTCCGAAGAATGGCGGGAGCGTTTGCGCTATCGTGGCGATCAGCACGGTAAGCCCGAGCGTGATCATGGCAAAGGCCAGCCCCGCATTGCGTACGAACGGCCAGCCCACGATGGCCGCCACGATGCCGCCGGTGACACAACCGAGCAGTGGCAACGCCACCACCGGGAAATGGGGCCAGAACCCGGCGCTCCCCCCAATCGCATTCATGGCATGCGCCGCGACGTAGCCGCCGAAACCGAAGAATACGGCCTGGCCGAAAGACAACAACCCGGTTTGGCCCAGCAGCATGTTGTAGGACAAAGCGAACACGATGTTGATCGCCATCAGGTTGACGATGGTGAAACCGGCCTGGCTGTGAATCACCAGCGGGACAAGCAGCAGTACCACCAGGCTCACCAACCAGGGAACCCACGCGCGCCAGTTGAGTACGGACAACGCGCCGCCGCTCATAGGTCGAACTCGCCCAGCAAGCCGCGGGGTCGAAAAATCAGCATGAGCACCATGAGCAGGTACGGGGTCATGGGTGCCAGGCTGGACAGGGTGATGCCGCTGATCTGACCGAACGGGGCAACGTGGAAGCCCACTGTGTTGGCGACATCCGCGAACGAGAAATTGAACGACGTGAAGAAGGTCTGTACCAGGCCAATCAACAGCGAAGCCAGCAGCGCGCCCGGCAGCGAACCCATCCCCCCGACGACAATCACCACGAAGATGATGGGGCCCAAACTGTCCGCCATCGCCGGCCCCGTGGTCAATATCGGACCACCAATGACCCCCGCGAGTCCAGCCAGCGCACACCCGATGGCGAACACGCCCATGAACAACTGCGGGACGTTGTGGCCGAGATTGCCCACCATGGCGCTGTGGGTCAGGGCAGCGCGCACCAGCAGCCCCACCCGGGTTTTCTTCAACAGCAGCCACAGCGCGACAAACATCAACACGGCAATCGCGATGACCGCGCCGCGAAAGATCGGGAAATCAATCCCGAACAGCGTGAACAAGGGTTTCTGCATGTACGCCGGTCCGCTGTAGTCGACCGGGGACGTCCCCCAGATGAGCTGCACCAGTTCGTCGATCGCAAAGGCCACGCCAAAGGTAAACAGCAGCTCGGCCACCGGGCCGCTGATATGCACCCGACGCAGTCCATAGCGTTCGACCAGCGCCCCCAGGATCGCCACCAGGATTGGCGACAACACCAACGCCGGCCAGAAACCGGTGTGCAGGCCCAGCGTGTACGCGAAATAGGCGCCCAGCATGTAAAAACTGGCGTGGGCAAAGTTGATGATGCCCATCATCGAGAAGATCAACGTCAATCCGCTCGACAGCATGAACAGCAGCAGCCCGTAGAGGACGCCGTTCAGGGTCGAAAAAAGGATCGTTTCAAACACCGACGATGTCCCTGGGCGCGGCCGGTCGGGAAGAGAGACCGGCCGGCCGCACCATCATCGCCACGCTTGGCGGGAACGTGTCGCTGCGAGCGCGTTCAACGTTGCACCCGCCAGTCGAGCGCCACTGAAGTTGCCGTGAGGCAAGGCCTACGGGATCGCGGATGGCTCTGAATCACTGCGGACGAGCAGGACGATGCATCTTGCAGGTCGTCGGCAATTGCCCTTCCTTGGCGGTGAACTTGGCGAGTACGTGGAAGTTCAGATCGCCGGTTTTGAGAAGACCGTACTTCATGTGATCCTGCAGGACACTGATGAACATCGGCATTTCAATCTGGTGGTTGTCCGCGCGCATGTACACCGGACCGTACGGGCCGTTGAATTCGAGTCCCTCCAACGCGAACGCAACTTTGGTCGGATCGATGCTCTTGGCCTTTTCTGCTGCCAGCTTGAGCATGCGAATCTCATAGGTGGCGCGTATGAAGCCGGAGTAATCCCAGCCGGTCTCCTTCTTGAGCTGCACTTCGCGTTGAGCGACCACCGGATTCGTGTAGTCGCCGTCCATCGCATCGATCTCGTACAACATGCCAACGCCCCTTTTCCCGATGGCGGTTACGGTACCCGGCGTCGTCGAATAGTAGGTATAGAAAGGAATGTGCAATCCCGACTGGGCTGCCGCCTTCGCAAAGAGGATCAGGTCGGACCCCCAATTGCCGGTGAGGACCGCGTCCGCGCCGGACGCCTTGATCTGCGTGACGTACGGGGTGAAATCCTTGACCTGCGCGAGTGGCGTGAAGACGTCACCGGCGATCTTGATGTCGGGGCGCTTCTTCTTCAGCATCGTGATCGCGTCCTGCGAGAAGCGCTTGCCGAATCCGTAGTCCTGGTTCTGCAGGAACACCTTGTGAACATCATTCTGCTTGGCAATGTAATCGGTGAGAAGGTTCATCTTCATGTCGTTGTTGGCATCGAACAGGAAATGCCAGAATGAGCAATCGGAATTCACGAACTGTGGACCGATCGCGGCGTAGTTCAGGAACAGCACGCGATCCTTCTCGTCCCGCTTGTTGTGCTGGTTCACGGCATTCAACAGTGCGGCGGCAAACGCATCACCGTCGCCCAACGTCACGTAGTGGATACCCTCGTCGACCGCGTGCTGGAACTGGACGAGGGTCTCCTGGACACTGAGCTTGTTGTCAAGCGGAACGATTTCGACCTTGCGACCATCGATTCCGCCCTCTTTGTTGATCAGCTCCGCGCTGTACTTGAAAGTCGCCACTTCAGGAATCCCGACGCTGGCCATCGGGCCGCTGAGCGGATCGATGAACGCAATGCGCAAAGGTGCCGTCTCCGGCGCCGGTGCCGCGCTTGCCATGCCGACTGACAGCGACAACGCTGCCACACCCACGCCTACCGCAATCCACTTCCGCATGATCCTCTCCTCGCAATTGCATTCGTTTTACGAAACGTTACGCCGCGAACTCATCCGCCGAACCGCGCCGACCGTGAACGACGCGCGAAAGCCATCGGACCGTACACCTATCGCGCCGCAGCAAACAAGATGCTTTGGGGCCTTCCCGAATTCCGCAAGCACTTCGCGGCGACGCAAGTGCCATTCGTCACGGCACCGATCAGAAGCAGCCGAGGCGAACGGCCGTTTACGTTGAAGGTGTGGCAGCGACGAGCGCATCGACCAGGCACGTCGCCGGCAGCCACGCTCATCCTTTCGCGTCCCGGCGTTGATCCGCGAATGCCTGATAGAAACGCATGCTTTCCGGATTCGCCATGGCGCCAAGACTCGCCACCTTGTCGAGCGGCTGCCCGAGCAGCAGCTTCTTGACGGGCAGTTCCATCTTCTTGCCGCTGAGCGTGCGCGGAATTTCCGGTACCGCGACCACTTCGTTCGGAACATGACGTGGCGACAAGCCATCGCGAATGGCGCCCTTGATCCGCGCCACCAGGTCCGCATTCAGGGAAATTCCCTGTTTCAGCACCACGAACAGCGGCATCCAGGACTCGCGGCCAAGGTATTCGAGATCCACCACCAGGCTGTCGACCACTTCCGGAAACTCCTCCACGACACGATAGATCTCGCCGGTGCCCATCCGGATGCCGTGACGATTGATCGTCGTGTCGGAACGCCCATAAATGATCGCGCCGCCACGCGGCGTGATGCGGATCCAGTCGCCGTGGCGCCAGACGCCCGGGAACATGTCGAAGTAGCTGGCGTGGTAGCGCTTGCCGTCCCGGTCGTTCCAGAAGTACAGCGGCATGGACGGCATGGGCTCGGTGACCACCAGTTCACCCACCTCGTCTTCGACGATCTCGCCGCGTTCGTTCATCGCGTAGACGGCCGTGCCGAGATACCGGCACTGCATTTCACCCGCGTAGACCGGCAGGACCGGACAGGCCCCGACGTACGCTGCAACGACATCAGTGCCGCCACTGATCGTCGCGATCAACACATCGGGAAACTGATCGATGATCCAGCGGTAGCACTCTTCCGGCAGCGGCGAGCCCGTTGCGCCGATCGATTTCAGGTGACGTAGAGGCAACGTCACACCAGGCTCGATGCCGGCTTTCTTGCAGACCTGAAGATACGCCGAGCCGGCGCCCAGGAAGGTCATCCGGATTTCATCCGCAAAGCGCCACAGGGTATACAGGTCCGGGTAGCCCGGATTGCCGTCGTAGAGGCAGATCGTCGCCCCCACCAGCAGCCCACCCATCTGCGCGTTCCACATGACCCACGCGGTGCTGGCGTACCACATGAAGCGGTCACCCGGCCCCACATCCAGGTGCAGCGCAATGTTGACCATTGTGGCGAGCAGCACACCGCCGTGGCCGTGCACGATCGGTTTGGGCGGCCCGCTCGTGCCAGACGAATAGACGACCCACAGCGGGTGGTCGAACGGCACCTGTTCAAACCTCATCTGGCTGTCGCGATCTCCAACGAGTTCTTGCCAGGAAATCGTACCGGCGAGCATCGCGCCGGGATCGAGGTAGGGCAGCAGTACGACGTGCTCCAGGCTCGTCAGCGCCCCACGCAGCGTCCCGACCACGGCGAGCCGATCGAAATCCTTGCCACCGTAGCGATAGCCATCGGCTGCGATCAGCACCTTGGGCTCGATCTGGCCGAAGCGATCCAGCACGCTGCGCGTACCCATGTCCGGCGAGCACACCGACCAGATCGCGCCGATGCTGGAGGTCGCAAAAAAGGCCACCATCGTTTCCGGAATGTTCGGCAAATACGCTGCGACCCGATCTCCGGGCCCGACGCCCAACCGGCGCAGGCCGTGAGCAACGCTTGCGACCTGCCTGCGCAGTTCACCCCAGCTCAAACTGGATCGACCGCGGGCGTCGGACCCGGCGATGATCGCCGGGCGGTCGGGCTCATTCGCAAAGTGCCGAAACAACTGCTCGGCCAGGTTCAGCCGCGCACCCTGGAACCACTTGGCTCCCGGCATCTTGTGGGTATCGAGAATCCCGGCGTACGCAGCGGAATGAAGGATATCGAAATAATCCCATACCGACTCATAAAAGCTCTCGATATTTTCGACTGACCACATCCAGAGAGATTGATAATCATCGAACGTCAACCCTTTGTTGGCGGCAAGCCAAGCCTGATAATCGTGCATGCGCGTACCAGCAATGCGTTCGGCACTCGGGATCCACAACGCTTTGATCTGCTCATTGGTCATGATTCGCCTGATCCTTTCCCTGCCGCGCGTGCGTATACCGCACGATGCGGCGGATTACGCAGATTCTCCTCGCTTTACCCGAACCGCGCGCGTCACGCGAGCACCGCGAGCCGCCGGGAAATGATCGCTTCGGCCTCGGCAATGATGCGATCGATCAGTTCCTTCACCGTGGGGATGTCGTGCACCAGGCCCGCAACCATTCCGCAACTGATCACGCCAGAATCGACCTCGCCGCGCTGCATTACGCGTGGATATGCCCCTGCGACCTCCTCCGCGATGTCCTGAAACGTGATCTTGTCACGCAGAGTCAGTTCCTTCGCAAGGACGCGTTCCGCCGCCGCGTTCGCCAGCACGCGCTCCGTATTGCGCAACGGCCGCATGATGATCCGCGTGTCGCGCTCGGTGGCCACAAGCAGTGCGTTCTTGACGTTCTCGTGGACCGAAGCTTCCCGGGTGGCGATGAAGCGCGTGCCCATGTTCATCCCGTCGGCGCCCAGCGCCAGCGCGGCGACGAGGCTGCGCCCGTCGGCCATGCCTCCGGATGCAACGAATGGAATCTGCAACGCCTCCCCGACGTGGGGCAGCAAAATGAAATTCGGGACGTTGTCTTCGCCGGGATGGCCGCCGCACTCGAAGCCATCCACGCTGACCGC
This sequence comes from Rhodanobacteraceae bacterium, assembly GCA_050738155.1. Taxonomy (GTDB): domain Bacteria; phylum Pseudomonadota; class Gammaproteobacteria; order Xanthomonadales; family Rhodanobacteraceae; genus 66-474. The sequence continues at coordinate 1,992 of JBOHYW010000066.1, read as the reverse complement.
GTCACACCCGATGGCCTGCGCCTTCAGGGCGTGGCGTACCGACGTGCATTTGTGGATCACCTTGATCCCGTTCGCCTTCAGCGTCGGCATCCACTTTTGCGGATTGTTGCCGGCCGTCTCGACGATCTTCACGCCACCGTCGACGATTGCCTCGATGTATCCCGCGTAATCCGGCGTGTGGACGGCAGGAAGAAACGTCAGGTTCACGCCGAACGAACGGTCCGTCATCTCGCTGCAGCGTGCGATTTCCCGGGCCAGCAATGCGGGCGTCTTCTGCGTAAGCCCGGTGAGGATGGCCAAGCCACCCGCGTTGGAAACGGCCGACGCCAGTTCTGCAAGGCCGACGTAATGCATACCGCCCTGGATGATGGGATGTCGAATACCGAAAAGCTCGGTGATGCGCGTTTTCACGATGGGCCCGTGAAATTCACCGCGAGGCACGTGGTTCGGAGAGAGCGGCGCCCAGCGTTCGGCGAGGGGTGAGTCGTGCCGCCAACCTTCGTCCGGGCACGGATCAGGCCGCCCGCCGGCCGAATTCGGTATACCGTGCCAAGTGGTAGTCTTGATCGCCCAGTTCGTGGTCGATCATCACCAGCCGCTTGGCGTAATGCGCAAGCGGCAGCTCCCAGGTCATGCCGATGGCGCCGTGCATCTGGATGCATTCCTCGGCCACGTGGGTACCGATGTGGCCGACCGTATATTTGGCTGCCGACACTGCCTTCCGTCGCGCCAGCGCGTCGCCACCGTTGAGTGCTGCAGCTGCATTGATGACCGACGAGCGGGCCTGCTCGATTTCGATGAGCAGGTCGACCATGCGATGCTGCAGGGTCTGGAAACTGCCGATGGGAACGCCGAACTGCTTGCGGGTGTGCAGGTATTCGACCGTCTGGCGTCGTGCCACATCCATCGTGCCCACGCTTTCGGAGCACAGCGCCAGCAGCCCCCACTGGGTCGCGACTTCGAGGAGCTCCGCGGCTTCGCCGATGTTTCCGACCACGGCATCCATCGGCACGCTCACGTTTTCCAGCGTGACGTCGCCGGCGCGTCCGCCGTCCACGCGCGCGTAACCGCGTACGCCGACGCCGGCCGTGGTGCGTGGAACCGCGAACAGGGCGATGCCATCGGCGGCATCGGCTGCGCCCGCGGTACGGGCGGATACGAGGAACCAGTCGGCGCTTTCGGCCCCGCGGACGACCGACTTGTTTCCATTGAGTATCCAGTGGTCGCCACTGCGCCGCGCGGTCGTGGTGACGTGCGTCGCCTCGTAATGACCCGCCGGTTCGCCATGCGCCAGCGACGCGACTTGTTCGCCCGCGACGAGCCCCGCCAACCGCTGCGCCTGCCCGGTCGCGGCCATCAGCGCGCGACCGACCATCAGCGTATCCAGGAACGGCTCGATGACCAGCCAATGGCCCAGGCTTTCAAAGACCACGCTGACGTCGAAGGCGTCGCCACCCAGGCCGCCCGCCGCTTCCGGGAACAACACGCTGACCGCGCCAAGTTCGACCAGTTGTCGCCACTGCCCGGGGCTGTGCCCTTCGGGACTCGTCGCGATCTTCTGCCGAGCAGCGAAGTCGTAGCGATCCGTGAGGTAGCGCTCCAGCGTATCCACCAGCATGCGGCGTTCCTCGGGGTGTTCAAAATCCATCTTCGCTCTCCCTTCGTCAGAACCGCAGGTCCATCTTGGTGATGATGCCGCGCTGCACTTCGTTGGATCCGGCAAAGATCGACAGTTTGCGGGCGTTGAAGTAACGGGCGGCGAGCGACTCGGTGTCCAGCGTCGCGAGCCCCCCGGTTTCCGCCTGTTCGCGCAGGGAGGCTTCGGCAGCGGGAAGCGCGCCTGGACCGAGTGCCCGACGCGCCAGTGACGTGATGTCCTGCAGGAGCTCGGAACCCTCGATTTTCAACATCGAGGGCGCGGAGCCCGGCGCCGCACCACTCGTGGCCGCCGCGAGCACGCGCAGGTTGGTGGTCGTCATGTTGGCGAGACGA
>JBOHYW010000065.1:0-18592 GCA_050738155.1 Rhodanobacteraceae bacterium | reverse complement strand
CGGCATCGGCAGCAATGGTTTCGCGGTGGCCGGCGCGTTGACCGGCGGCGGTGCGCTGCTCGCCAACGATCCGCATCTGCACCTGCGCGTACCGAACATCTGGTATCGCGCGCAACTGCGTTATCCCGATCCGTCCGATCCGAAAAAGATGATCGACCTGAATGGCGTCACCCTGCCCGGCGCGCCGGCAATGGTGATCGGCAGCAACGGCCATGTCGCGTGGGGCTTCACCAACAGCGAGGGTGACTGGATGGATTGGGTGCGGGTGATCAAGAACCCCGCCAACCCTTCGCAATACAAGACGCCCGACGGCTGGGCCACGATCGTCAAACACGATGAAATCATTCAAGTGAAGGGTGCGCCCGCCGTGCACTTCATGGTGAAGGACACGATCTGGGGTCCGATCATGGGCAAGGACACCGACGGCACGCCGCTGGCGCTGGCGTGGGTTGCGCAGGACCCGCGCGCGTTGAATCTCAACTTGATCAAACTGGAAACCGCGCAGACGGTGCAACAGGCGCTGGCGGTGGCGCCAACGCTCGGTATTCCGCCGCAGAACCTGATCGTCGCCGATGCGCAGGGCCATGTCGGCTGGACCATCGCCGGTGACGCGATTCCGCTGCGCGCCGGGTTCGATCCATCGGTACCCGCCGACTGGTCGAAGCCCGGCGTCGGTTGGCTCGGCCTCGCCCCGCCCGAGCAAGATCCGCGCATCGAAAACCCGGCGGACAACCGCATCTGGACCGCGAATCAGCGCATCGTCTCCGGCGATGCACTCAAGCTGCTCGGCAACGGCGGCTACGATCAGGGCGCGCGCGCGCAGCAGATCCGCGACGATCTTCGCTCGCGCGACCATTTCATCCCGCGCGACATGCTGGACATCCAGCTCGACGACCGCGCGCTGTTCCTCGCACGCTGGCAGAAACTGCTGTTGCGCGTGCTGAGTCAATCACACGACCCGAACGTCAGCGCGCTCGCACCCTTCGTCAAGAACTGGAAGGCACACGCCGCCGCCGACAGCGTCGGTTACCGCATCGTGCGGATGTTCCACGCCAAGGTTCGCGAAAACGTGCTGGCACCATTCGCGGCGCGTGCCAAATCGAAGTGGAAGAAATTCGAGTGGCCGAGTTCGCAGGTCGGCGAGTACGCGGTGTGGACGCTGGTCACGCAAAAACCTGCGTGGCTGCTCGACCCACAATACAAAAGCTGGAATGCACTGCTCACCGACAGCGCGATGCAGGTCGCCGCGAAGCTGGCGAAATTGCCCGGGCCGCTGTCGTCGCACACATGGGGGCAATACAACACCGCAAGGATCGATAACCCGCTGTCGGTTGCGCTGCCATCGTGGATCGCGCATTTCTTCGACATGCCGCACGCCCCCCTGCCCGGCGACAACAACATGCCGCACGTCCTGCATCCCGCCTTCGGCGCATCGATGCGGATGGACGTACAACCCGGCAACGAGGCCCACGGCATCCTCGAAATGCCCGCCGGTCAATCGGACAACCCGCTGTCACCGTGGTTCGGCAGGGGTCACGAGGCGTGGGTGCATGGCAAACCGACCCCGCTGTTGCCGGGACCGGCGAAATACCACCTCATGTTGCAGCCTGCGCACTGAACGAATGTGACGCATTCGGCTTGCCTCGCAAGCCGCAAACCTGTGACCATCACGGCATGGATTGCGATCGACCGACCTTACGTCGCCATGCACGGTTCGTGCTCGGGCTGGCATTCATCGCCACCGCCACGTTGCTTGCCGCGTGCGGGCATGCGCCGCGCGGCATCAACAGCCGCGACGTGGTGCTCGACAATGCGCACTTTCGCGTTGTGAGTATCGACCTTGCCAAGGCCGAGCTGGGCTTGCACTGGCGTGATCCGGAAACCGGCAAGCCGTTCGCGAGCATCCATGCATTGCAGGCATGGGGCGCGAAGCACGGCCGGCAACTGCTGTTTGCCGTCAACGCCGGCATCTACGACGCACACGGCGAACCGCTCGGCCTGTATGTCGAGAACGGCAAGACCATCAAGCCCCTCAACACCGCCCATGGCGACCCCGCGGCCGGCAACTTTTCGTTGCTGCCGAACGGCGTATTCGCGATCGATGCCACGGGACACGCATCCGTCGAAACGACCTCCGCATTCGCCACCTCGCACACGCAAGCGCGCGTGGCGACGCAATCGGGACCGATGCTGGTGATCGACGGCAAGCTCAACCCGCATTTCGATGCCGACTCGGACAGCATGAAATGGCGCAGCGGCGTATGCGCACCGCAACCCGACAAGGTGGTGTTCGCGGTCAGTACCGGCCCGGTGAACTTCCACACCTTCGCGACGCTGTTCCGCGACAAGCTCGGCTGCCGCGATGCGCTGTACCTCGACGGCACGCTGTCGCAAATCTTCGTCGCTGGCGACTACTTCGGCGCGCCCGCGTTCATGGTGAAACCCTACGCCGGAATCTTCGCGGTGTTTTCGCCAGTCAACGGCAAGTAATTCCATTTTTACATCAATCCAAAAGACCGCCACGCGTCCCGAACGAACAGAGAGCCTTGGACACGGATTCACGCGGATGAACACGGATAACAAAACCAAAGATCCGATGGAAGCCCGCGTCCATCCGCTTTTTTCGCTTTGATCCGTGTCAGGCCGTGCTCTTGCTTGCTTCAACGAAGTAGAAAGGGAATAACGCCCAGCTCGGAAAACTTCCGACTCGACTTTTGGCACTCACCCGCAGCGGCCTTGCAAGCGCAGGCCGTCGGGCCGCAGCTGCCCCTTCAACGGGCCATGCTGCGCGCTATACCAATCATAAATACAGCTTTACACATGTGTTTATGGCATTTGACCACGAACCCGATATTTTCGCTGCCGCGATCGAGGCATGACTGCCCGACCGTCGACACGCCGCAACACGCGGTCACCAACAGGGGAATCGACATGCGATTGAAATCACCCGCTGCGACGCCATCACTGGCGCTCAGGGACGTCCATGGCAAGTCCGTTGCGATCGGTGGCGCAAGCGGCCGATGCACGCTGCTTTGCTTTTTTCGCGACGCGGCCTGTCCGTTCTGCAATTTCCGTATCTACGAACTGACCCATCACCATGCCAGCCTGGCGGCGTTGGGGCTCGAGGTGATCGCGGTGTTCGCTTCGACGCCCGAGGAAGTTCGGCGATTCGTCGCGCGCAAGCCGAGACCGTTCGTCGTCGTCGCCGATCCGACCTCCAGCGCACACGAGGCCTTCGGTATCGAGCGTTCGTTCTGGCGCAAATGGAAGGGTGTCGTCAGCCGCATTCCGACGTTGCTGCAGGGTCTGCGCATCGTCGGGCTGGCGGGCCTCAACACCAGCAATCTAATGCCCGCGGATTTCCTGATCGGCGAAGACGGCCACATCGTGGAAGCGTATTACGGCAGCGATGCGGGCGATCGCATTCCGTTCGAACGGGTCGAACTGTTCCTGGCGAAAGGCTTGCTGAAACGCGCCGCGATCGCGGCATGAATGCGGCTGCGATCAGCGCAGCAGGCGTGCGGCAATCGCGAGATGGATCGCCGGCAGGCGTTCCAGATCATCCAGCGCGATACATTCGTCGATTTTGTGGATGGTCGCGTTGACCGGCCCGACCTCGATCACTTCGGCACCGAGCGGTGCGATGAAACGGCCGTCCGAGGTGCCGCCGCCGGTGCTGGGTTCGGGTTCGATGCCGCACAGCTCACGGCAAACCTCGGTCACCACCTCGCGCAACTTGCCACCCTCGGGCGAGTGGAATGATTCACCCGACAGATTCCAGTCGATGGCGAAATTGACACCGTGCTTTTTCAGGATGACTTGTGTGCGTTCGCGCAATGAATCAGCAGTGCTGGCGGTGCCGAAACGAAAATTGGCATCGATGACCACGCTGCCCGGAATCACGTTCAATGCGCCGGTGCCGCCGTGGATGTTGGATATCTGAAAGGTGGTCGGCGGAAATGCTGCGTTGCCCTCGTCCCAGCGCGTCGTAGCCAATTCGGCCAGCGCCGGCGCGACGGCGTGGATGGGGTTTTTCGCCTTGCCGGGATAGGCGACGTGTCCCTGCACGCCGTGAGCGGTGAGTTTCAGCGACAGCGACCCACGCCGGCCGACGCGGATCAGGTCGCCCAGCTTTTCCTGCGACGAGGGCTCGCCGACCACGCACCAGTCGATGCGTTGTCCGGTGTCGCGGAAATGCTGCGCGACACGGCGCACGCCGTCGAGATTGGTCGGGCCTTCCTCGTCGCTGGTCACGAGCAGCGCGACCGTGCCAGCGTGGTCGGGGTGCTGCGCGGCAAACTGTTCCAGCGCCACCACCATTGCGGCCATGCCAGACTTCATGTCCGCGGCACCACGGCCGTAGAGTTTGCCGTCGCGCACCGTCGGCTCGAACGGCTTTGATGCCCATTCGGATTCCGGGCCACTGGGCACCACGTCGACGTGTCCCAGGAACGTCAGCACCGGGTCACCGCTCCCGTGCGTTGCCCATAGATTGGAAACCTCGCCGTAGCGCAGGTGCTCGCAATGGCAGCCGGCGCGTTCGAGGCGCGTCGCAATCAACTCGATGCAGCCGGCATCGTCCGGCGTCAGCGAGCGGCGGCGAATCAGCTCGCAAGTGAGATCGAAGACTTCGGACATGCGCTACCATTTGCGCGGCGACAGACTCCGCGCAGCATAGCGCCACAGGGCAGAACCCGCGAAGCGGTTTCCGCCAGTTTCGCCACAGGTAGGAGTGATTGCGCAGATTCCATCCGGCGTGCTCCCACTGCCGCAGGTTGGCCTGAGCAACACGAAGCCCAACGCAACGCACGCGCCGTGTTGGGCTTCCGCCGATGAAGCCGGCGTCAGCCCAACCTACATTGCATTCGTGCGCGCCATGCTTCACCAGCGCCGTGGGTGGCCGTGAAGCGGTTCCCGTCGGTTTCGCCGCAGGTAGGAGTGATTGCGCCGATTCCATCCGGCGTGCTCCCACCGCCGCAGGTTGGCCTGAGCAACGCGAAGCCCAACGCAACGCACGCGCCGTGTTGGGCTTCCGCCGATGAAGCCGGCGTCAGCCCAACCTACGTTGCATTCGTGCGCGCCATGCTTCACCAGCGCCATGGGTGGCCGCGAAACGGTTTCCGCCGGTTTCGCCATAGGTGAAAGGGTTGCGCCGATTCCATCCGGCGTGCTCCCACTGCCGCAGGTTGGCCTGAGCAACGCGAAGCCCAACGCAACGCACGCGCCTGTTGGGCTTCCCCCGATGAAGCCGGCGTCAGCCCAACCTACGTTGCATTCGTGCGTGCCATGCTTCACCAGCGCCGGGGTGGCCGCGAAACGGTTCCGCCAGTTTCGCCACAGATGGAATGGGACACGCCCCTAATTCGCCTTCGGATAGCGGTGCAACTGCGGTCCGATCAAATTGGAATAACGGTACTGCTCGTTGCGGTCGGCGTCGATGGTCCAGAACATCGCCCCGAGCATCGCGGGATAACCGCGTGGCTGGCGCAGCTTGTAGCTGACCCCCGGCGGTTTCTCGCCAGTAACGAGGTATTGCATCGTCTGGCTGACCAGTCCGGGTTTGTCATACCTGACCAGAAAACCCACCGCGATCTTGTCCGCCGGCAGCGGGGGAAAGAATGCGTCTGGATCACCGGCCACGTCGAACCCGTGCAGCAACAGTTCGCTCATGGCCACGTCGTAATCCGCCGTATGGGTCTGGTAGATGTTGCCGTCCAGCCCCTCGAGCGGCGGCGTGTTGTATTCCTGCACGTCGACGAACGACAGGATGTCGCGCAGCGCGTACACGAGCGGCAGATACGAACCGAATTGTCCGCCGTAGCTCACGAGTCCCGCCGATATCTGCGTGCCTTCGGGCACCAGGCTGATCATGAAGCCAGGCCCGAATTGCTTGTGCAGCTCGCGCAATCCCGCAATCAGGTTCACGACCGATGGCGTGACGGGTTTCTTGAAGTCGGTGTCGCCCGGAACCAGCTCCAGCGACGGGCTTTCGAAATCGATGTCCACACCATCGAAGCCGTATTGCTTGACGATGCCGGCGACCGAGGAAACGAAATTGGGGATGTCCTTGGCAGCATCCAGCTTGAAGTACTTGCCACCGCCGCCGAGTGAAATCATCACCTTCTTGCCCCGGCTGCGGAGATACGCGATGCCCAGCTTCAGCTCGTCCGGAGTGATGCCTTGCGGCGGCGTGAAACGCATCGTGCCTTCGGGCGCATCCTCGGCCGGCGGCGCGAACGCCACCAGGATCACGTCCCATTGCGGCGGGACGTCGCGTATCGGAAACGGCTTGCCATCCCTGAACCTCGATCCGGTCCAGTAGCCGATCAGCCAATGCCCGTTCGGGATTCCGTCGTGCGCGACGGGGGTGACAGCGACTTTCTGTTCGCCGCCGGCCCGCGCTGTGCGACGTTGGCAGGGTTTCGCCGGCTCCTTGAGCGCGTGCCGGTTCGGAAAACTGTAAGGGCCCGCTTTCGCGTGATCGCCCAGGTACCAGTTCAGCAACGCCACGTTCTGAAGGTGGTAGTCCGCACCTTGTGTGCGGGCAATGTAGGGGGTTGATGACGGGAAATTGTTCTTGAGACTGGTATCGGTCGGTTCCAGCAAAAAGTAATCAGTCCCGACTCCCGCTCCGCAGCGACCGTCCCCAACGGGGCGCTTCCACGGCGTGAAGAAATTGCCCGGGGCACCCTTCTTGTAGAAATAGTTGCCCGGATCATGCAACGGATCGTACAAGAATTCCGCCAGTTGCTGCGTCAGCGGCTGGATGTCCCTCTCTGCGACAATCGCGGGTGCGTCGTGCAGGTACGAGCCGAGAACAAACGAGTTCCCCGTGGTCGGATCCACGCCATGCGTGCCCCAGGTGCAGCACACCGTGGCGTCGCCCAGTGCATAAAAAGCCGTGTCGTGTGCCACTGCGATGACCAGCTTGCCGCGGGCATTCGGGATTTTCCGGAACAGTTGCTGCTCCACGTATTCCGAATCGACGACGGCGAAAGACCGCCCGCTCCGTCCTGCGTGCAGCAGATAACCGCGACCGGCAGGCACGTTGATCGTGACCGGTTCGACGTGCGGTGTTCCCAGCAAGGTGTGCCCTTTCTTCGCGCCCGCAAATGTCGCGTCGAGCAGCGCATCGCCGTACTGCGTTTTTTCGCCCGTGCCAAAGTCGTACTTCGCAAACAGCGGCGACTTCAGCAGGCGCGGCACGTCCCCGGCAGCATCCAGTGCGGTGGTCTTGCCGGCAAACGTCAGCCGGATCGGCACCAGCACGGTCGGAATCACCGTGGTCCCGGCCTTCGCTGGGTCCTGTCCCGCAAAGGTGAGCGTTTGCCCGCTCACCATGCGCGTAAACGTCGGCACGGTGCCACGTGCGCGTGCCGCCAGGCAACAGCAGGACAGGACAAGAAACGCGAGCAGGTACCCGGCTTTCAATTGCATCGTCATTACCTTTGTTGGCCCGCGAAGGCCTTGTTCATCCCGCGGGAACCCACGGGGCATGCCTTGGTGCGATACCGCCACGATCATCCCTCCGCTACATGGCGCCTGCCCAAGACGGAACGGGATCAAGTGTGATGTCCAAGAAATATGGTCGTCATTCCGGACGAACCCACGAAGTGGGTGAGATCCGGAATCTGCTCTCAATGGGCGCAAGCAACAGCAGATTGACTCGCGCCTTCCCTGGCGCTCGCCCTTCGGGCCGCCTGCGGCGTTCGCGTTTGCGATCCTGCAAACGCAGTCGGGTTCCCGCGCCGGCAAGCCGGCACGGGCCCCGGAACGACGATACAAACTCTTTCGAGGCACAACACTGGTTCCGAACAGCACCACTCCCACTGTCAAAGCCGTGATTCCCTTACAGCTTGAAGTGCAGCGACGCCAGGTAAAGGGTCCCGTTGTAATAGCGATTTGCCGGCATGGCCTTGACGAGGTCGTACTGGAAATACCTCGTATTGGTCAGATTGAGTCCGCTCAGCGTGACCGACCAGTGCTTGTTGAATGTCCAGCTGACCGTAGCGTCGAGCTCGTCGTAGTCGTTGACGAAGGTCGAAGGAGCACTGACCTGGTAACCCGCGGTGAAGTATTTGCTTCGCCACTGGTAGGTGATGCGGGCACTGAAATGGCCTTTCTCGTAATACGGGCTGAAGTTCACGGAGTACTTCGAGTTGTACGGCAGCGGGCCGCCTCCTTGCGACGTGCCGTTGGAGTACGTGAAGTTGGTGATCAGCCCCAGCCCCGACGCGCCGAAATATTGCTGGTAGGACACGTTGAAACCGCGCACCTTGCCCGAGCCCATGTTCTGTGGCCGGCTGACCGAGTACTGGCAAGTATTGGTCGCGGCATTGCAGAAGCCCAGGTCGACGAGCTGCTGGAAGTGTTGTGGTGCCGTCTGGGCCTCGTCGGTGAAATGGGTTTCGAGTGTCGGTGCGTGCAGGATGTAGTTGTTGATCCTGATGAGGAATGCCTCGAAACCCACCGCCGCCTGCGGCCTGAAATTCCATTCCGCCGCGATCGAGTAGTTGGTTGCCTTGTACGGCAACAGTTCCGGGTTGCCACCGGAACCTACCGGTGGAACGTTGGCGGCATTCAAGCTCAGCGACGGAATCTCGTTGGAAATGGTCTGGCGCGCGATCACCTTGGCCGCGGCGGCGCGCAACGTCACCTCAGCCGTCGGCGTGTATGCGATGTTGAACGATGGCAACAGGAAATGGTAGGAACTCTTGGTGGTTTTCCACCAACTTGCCGGTATCGGAAACACCGCTGGACCGGTCGGCTGGTACGCGCTCGACGTGGTATCGGTCTTCACGTAACGCAATCCGATGTTGCCACTCAATGTGTCCGTCACGAAGTTCTGCTGGACATACGCCGCGCTGGTCTTCTCCTCTGCGACATATTTTCCATTGACGGTACTCGACGCCAATTGGTTGTAGTGCAGACTTTTCTGGAAAGCGATCTGCTTGTCGACATCCGGAAAAATCCGATGTTGCATGTCCGGCGAAAATCCGGCGAAGTCACCGAGAATGTCGGTATACCCGTCAGTACCAATATCCGCCTCGCTTACCTGCGTGCGCGGATCGTCCGCAACGAACGCGGTCGGCGTCACGCGCACGTAGTTTTCGTTGTAGCGAACCCCGTAATCGAGGCGATTGAACACACTGTCGAAGTCGTTGTGGAAGTCGACCTGGGCATCGCTCATCCGGTTGTATTGATCCGCGCTTCCAATCGTGAAGGTTGCGCTGCCGTTCTGTCCTCCCAGCAACCAGTTGTGGGGATCACGCACCGCGGCCGGGTCGTCGTAAGTCGCGCCGTTGTTGATGTCCAGGGTATAGCCACCGGCGTACGCGGCCTCGTCCGCGTAAGTCGTGGTGTGGGGGTTGCTTGCCGCGGACATGCCGACCTTGGCGTCGACGCCCCAACTGTCCGCGCTGTATTTTCCGGTGAGGTAGATGCCCCGGATGTTCATCGAACTGACCCTGGGGTCGCTGTCCAGCATCGTCACCGCATGGCCCTGGGCCGCGGCCGGATTCGCGCAGGTCGGCGAGAATACGTCGCTGCACACGTGCAGCTGGTTGACGACCCCGGATGCCGCAGGGCTGATCGAATCCACATTCTGCGGCGCGATCTGCGCGAACGCGTACATCGACTGGTTGACGTTGTTGTACTTCTCGTGCAGGTACAGGCCATTCAGTCCGAACTCCAGGCGATCGGTCGGTTTGAACTGTATGGCAAAGTTGCCGGACGTGCGTTTGCGATCCTGCAGAAACCACGCGGAGTTGACTTCGCTCGGCGATTTTGCGGTGCTGCCCGCGGCCCCCGGCGCATTCACGTAATTGCTGACTGGAAAATAGCTGAAGATCTCGACGCCCTGGCGGTCGATCTGTTGTTCATAGCTGGAAACGGAGACCAGGAACCCGAAGGTTCCCCGGGAATTTTTCCAGCTGTACAGGGCCGATCCCTTCGGCTTGGCCTTGCCGTAAGTCTGGTTGTACGTACCCCCGATGGATGCCGCGAAAGTATTGGCTTTGAGATCCAGCGGTTGACGGGTATTGACCATGATCGTGCCGCCGATGCTGCCCTCCGGCAGTTTGGCCTGCGAGGTCTTGTACACCACGACGTTCCCGACCAGTTCCGGCGGCAAAATCGTGAAGTCGAAGCCGCGTGATTGCCCGGAACCGAGCCAGCCCATCTGTGCAACCTGGTGCCCGTTGAGGAAGGTAAGGTTCAGGCTGGGGTCGGTGCCATCGATGCTGACTCCGCTGCCTTGCCCGAATATCCGGTCGATCGTGACGCCGGGGATCTGGGTCATGGCTTCGGCAACGTCGGTGTTGGGGAATTTGCCGAGATCCTCGGAAGTGACCGCGTCGACGATCGAGTTCGCGGCGCGCTTGATCTGCAGTGCTTGCTGCAAGCTTGCTCGAATGCCCACGACCTGCACCGCTTGCAGGTCTTGCACGGTCACCTTGTTCTTGCGGGTCGTCTGCGTTTGATCGTTTTGCGGGTTGCTGGATGCAGTCGAAGCAGCCTGCTGCGGTGTGTCCGGCTGCGATGCACCCTGCACCGCCGCGGCTTCGGGACGCTGCCCAGCCGCTGCCGGTGAACCCTGCGGGGCGGCACCGTACGCCTGTACTGATGTCGCAAACAACAATGCAGCAGCAATGTGCACCGAAAGCACGGTCTTGCGATAGGTCATGGCGGTACCCTCCCGGATGGCTGAACGGATGTGCTGCGGTGCCCCACGTATCCAGCATTCGCATCAGTCGTGCACGTAGAGACGCCTGCAGCAATAAAAACATGACGCTGTGTTGTCCCCTGGGCCGAGTAGCGCTAGTGCGGCACGTGCACAAAGACGTGGTGACGCGATGCGTTGATCGGCATCCGAGGCTATGCGAATGCGGGAGGTTCATGCCAATGAAAAAATCGGCGTTTTGCATAGCCTTCGGTTATGCGCCTGTCGGTCTGCGCATGAACCCGACCACGCAACCATTGCCGCGTGCCCCAGGCCTCTCGTCTGTCAGCCGTTGCGGAAGCAAACGCGGCCCGCCTGCGAGCGTGAACAGGCCCTAAATAACGGTGCCGAGCAGATGCCCGATCCCGTACGTGATCGCCGCCGCCACCGCAGCGATCGCGAACTGGCGTGCGATCGAAAAAGCGAGGTTGCGGCCGGTGAAAAGCGAGGTACCGACGGCAATCACGCACAACCCCGCGAAGGTGCTGCCCATGCTGGCGAACAGGGCAACCTGTCCGCCCACGAAAAAATATGGGAGTACCGGGAAAATCGCGCCGAATGCGAAGAAGCAAAACGAAGACACTGCGGCGCTGTACGCCGAGCCGCCGAGTTCGGATGGATCGACGCCCAGGTCTTCGCGCACCAGCGTGTCGAGCGCGGTGCGCGGCATCTCCGAAAGATGTTCCGCGAGGTGTTCGGCCTTGGCACGGCCCAACCCCTTGTCGCGGTAAATGCCGGCGATGCGGCGTTCGCCTTCTTCCGGCGCGACCGCCAGCCGTTCCGCGCGCTCCGTGATCTGCGCCTGGAAGAACTCGCGCGAACTGTTCACCGACAACCATTCACCCAAGGCCATCGAGCAGGAACCCGCCACCAGCCCTGACAAGCCGGCCAGCAACACCGCGTGATTGCCGATGGCAGCGCCGGCCATGCCCATGACCAGGCTGACGTTCGACACCAGCCCATCATTGGCGCCCAGCACCGACGCGCGCAAGGTGTTGCCGCCCGCCGCGCGGTGACGATGCGCGCGCGCGGCGCGCGCGTCCGCAGGTACGAAATGATCGCGGTGCCCGGCGCGATCGACCGGCGTTTCCAGATGATCGGCGTGTTCCAGCCGCACCACCGTCGGCATCACGAAACCGGTGCCGAACCATTTCGCCAACGTGCCCAGCACGCGTACCCGCGTGCGCGGGCGCAACCTCGGCACCGTCACGCCCAATTCGTCCAGGCGCGATTCCCAGAACGCCGCATTGCTGCGCTCACCCGCGGCGATACGGCGATACGCACGCGCCAGGCGAGGGTTGCGCGCCACCGCAGCCAGACGCGTGTACAAGGCCTCGTTATCCCTTTCGACGCGCAGGTTCTTGAGATAACTGCGGGCGCGCGGGTCGGTCACGCGTGCATCACCGGGCGAACAACTTCTTGAAGCCGTTGTCGCTGAAGCCGACGTTGACATCAATACCTTCGCGCACCACCACGGGTCGCCGAATCAGCGCGGGATATTCCTTCAGCAATAACGTCCACTCCGGATCACTGGCGGGATTCTTGCGCTGCGGCAGCAGGTTGCGCCAGGTGGTCGAGGACTTGTTGACCAGCTTCTCCCAACCGCCGAGTTGCGCCGCCCAGGTTTTCAACGTCGCTGCCGGAACCGGATTCGCACGGTAATCGACGAAGCTGTGTTCGATGCCGAAGCGATCGAGCCACTTGCGCGCCTTGCGGCAGGTGTCGCAGGTGGGCAAGCCGTAGAGAGTCAAATGCGCCATTGAGTCACCCAAGCATGTCCAGAAAAAAGCAGCGGCAAATCAGTCCGCAAATGAACGCGAATGAACGCAAATACTTTATGGAATAACCATCCATTTATGTTGCAGGACGGGTGCCAACCCGCCAATTGCGGCACCTGCGGCGGGATACGCCGCTACGCGGCGACCCTATAGCAATGTAGGTTGGGCTGAATGCAATGAAGCCCAACGTGGGTTATGCCGAAAATGTTGGGCTTCCGCCGATGAGGCCGGCGTCAGCCCAACCTACGCGGCTCCCGTCCCACAGGGGCTCTGCTTTTATTTGCGTTCATTCGCGTTCATTTGTGGATAAATGTTTTTTGCTTCGCGCTCACGATCTCAACAATTCATTGATCGACGTTTTCGCCCGCGTCTTCTCGTCCACACGCTTGACGATCACCGCCGCATACAGGCTGTGCGAACCATCCGCCGCTGGCAGCGAACCCGCGACGACCACGCTGCCGGCAGGTACGCGACCATAGGAAATCGTTTTCGTGGCACGATCGTAGATGCGCGTGGATTGCCCGAGGTAAACGCCCATCCCGAGCACGCTGCCGCGCTCGACGATCACGCCCTCGACCACTTCCGATCGCGCGCCGATGAAGCAGTCGTCCTCAATGATGGTCGGATTGGCTTGCAACGGTTCCAGCACGCCACCGATCCCGACCCCACCGGACAGGTGCACGCGCGCGCCGATCTGCGCGCAGGAGCCAACCGTCGCCCAGGTATCCACCATCGTGCCGGCGCCGACATGCGCACCGATGTTGACGTAGCTCGGCATCAGCACCACATCCTTGCCGACGAACGCGCCGCGGCGTACCAGCGCGCCGGGTACCATGCGAGCACCGGCTACGCGGAACGCCGTTTCATCGGCACCGGTGAAACGCAACGGAACCTTGTCGAACGCGACCATCGGGCCGCCATCCATCACCCGCACGTCGTGTGCGCGGAAATACAAAAGGATTGCCTGCTTGATCCACGCGTTGACCTGCCAGCCTCCTTGACCATCCGGTTCGGACACGCGCAAATGGCCGTTTTCGAGTGCGTCCAGCACCTGATCCAACGCGGGCCGCAACGCTTGCACCTGTTGCGCATCCAGATTGGCACGCCGTTCCCAAGCCGCGTCGATTGCTTCTCGCAGTTCACCCATGACGCTCCTCCTGATCGGCCGCCATGCTGGCGGGTGTCAAGCGCCTCTGCAACGCCCCGCGCAAGGATTCCTGCAATTTGCGGTCAAGCGGCGCATTGTGGCGGTCGCTCAACTCGAAGAAGTCTTCGACCTGGTCGCCGAAGGTCGCGATACGCGCGTCATGCACGCGCACGCCAACATCAAGAAAAGCCTGCGCGATCGCGACCAGCAAGCCCGGCCGGTCGCTGCACACCAGCGCCAGCCGCGTCAGCGGTTGCCCATCGCTGCCGTGGAAATCGATGCGCGGTGGCCGCTGGAAATGCCGCAGGCGGCGGGTGAGGCCGCGCCGCGCCGGCTGGGTGCGTAGCGTTGTCGCGGCCAGCACCCGCAACAAGGTATCGCGCAGGCTGGTCACGCGTTCGGCCGGCACCGGCATCTGCGTGCCGGCTTCCAGCACCGTGAAAGTATCCAGGGTGCGCCCATCGCGCGAGGTCATCACCCGCGCCGCCACCACGTCGAGACGCAAACGATCGAGCGTCGCCACCACCGCCGCGAACACGCCGTCGCGATCCGGCGTCGCCACGAACACTTCGGTCCCGCCGCGCACGTCGGGCGGACGCACCGCGACGACAGTCACCGCGGTGTCGGAATCCAGGATCGATGTCACCTGCCAGGCCAGCGACTCGGAGCGCTGGCGCAACAACGCAGTGTCGGAAAATGTATCCAGCACGGCTCTCGAATGCGCTTCGTCGCGCCCCTGTTCGGCCAGCAATTTCAGCGTACGTTCGCGCGTCTCGCGCACGCGCACTTCGTCGCGCGCCGGACGTTGCAGATCGCGCCGCAGCACGTAGCGGGCGGCAACGTACAAATCCGCCAGCAGGCGATCCTTCCAGGAATTCCACAGTTTCGGGCTGGTGCCGGTGATGTCGGCGATGGTCAGCAGGTACAGCATGTCCAGCCGCTCCCAGTCGCCCACGTGCACCGCGAAACGGTGCACGACTTCGGGGTCGGCGATGTCCTGGCGCTGCGCGGTCACACTCATCAGCAGGTGCCAACGCACCAGCCACGCGACCACCTCGATATCGTCCTCGACCAGTTCAAGGCTGCGACAGAACGCGCGCGCCTCGGTTTCGCCGAGTTGCGAATGGTCGCCGCCGCGGCCCTTGGCGATGTCATGGAACAACCCCGCCAGCAGCAGGATCTCGGGCTTGGCGAGCCGTGCGAAGGCGTCGCAGGCCAGCGGCAACGTGCTGCGGGTTTCCGGCTGCGCATAGCGCGCGATGTTGCGCAACACGCGCAAGGTGTGTTCATCCACCGTGTAGACGTGGAACAGGTCGTACTGCATGCGCCCAACCACCCGCGCGAACGGCGGCAGGATCGCCGCCAGTACGCCGTGCCGGTTCAACGCTTCCAGCACCCGCACCGCCTGCGCACCGCGTTCGAGCAGGCGTCGGAACGCGCCCAGCACCGCCGGATTGCGCGACAGCGCGGTGCCATGTTCCACCAGTGCGTGTTCGACCGCGCGCATGCTGGCGGCGGTGATGCCGGTGCAACCTTCGATGTCGAAGCGCGTGACGAAAATTTCGATCAGGCCCTCCGGCGCGCGCAGCAGCCAGTCGCGATCGCGCAGTTCGAGGCGGCTGCCGCGCAACACGAAGTTCTGGTCCAGCTCGTGTGGCGGCGGCAACGGGTGCAGGAATTCCTGCAGGCGTTCCAGCAGTTGCATCAACAGCCGTTCGGTGGTCCCGGCGGCGCGGAAATAATCCTGCATGAAACGTTCGACCGCTTCGTTGCCGGCGGTATTGACGTCCTCGTAGCCGAGCCGTGCAGCGAGCTCACGCTGCCAGTCGAACAACAGGCGCTCTTCGGCACGCCCGGCTTCCAGGTGCAGGCCGTAACGGAAACGCCGCAGTGCCACGCGGGCTTCCCTCAGCGCGTCGGCCTCGCTGGCCTCCAACAACCGCGCGCGGACAAGCCCATCGAGATTGTCCACCCGGACCAGCCGCTTGCCCAGCCAACGGATCAGGTCGAGATTGCGCAAGCCGCCGGGGCCGTCCTTGAGGTCGGGTTCGAGGTTATGGGTGGTGTCGTCGTAACGCGCGTGGCGTTCCGCGCGCTCTTCCAGCTTGGCGTCGAGATAGGCATCCGGCGACCACAAGTCGGCATCATCGACGAGTGCACGCAACGCTGACACGAAGTGCTCGGCCCCGGCCAGCCGTCGTGCATCGAGCAGGCTGGTGAACACGCTTGCGTCGACCGCCGCAAGTTCGCGGCATTGCGTCAGCGTGCGCACCGCCTGGCCCGGCTTCAGGCCGATATCCCACAGACAAGCGAAAAACGCCTCCAGCGCACGCGCCAACGCCGGCTCCGGACTGGGATCGTGCAACACCAGCAGGTCGACGTCGGAATACGGGAACAACTGGCCATGCCCGAAACCTCCGACCGCGAACAGGGCGGCGGCTTCGGTTTCGCCGACGCAAGCCGACCACACGTGCGCGCAGACCATGTCCACGCCCCTGGCGCGCGAACGCGCCAGCTCGGCCGCGTCACCACCCTGCCGGAACGCCCCGGCCAGCGCGCGCGCGTGATCATCCAGCAATTGCCGCAGCGCCGCGCGCGCGTCACGCGACACGCCCGCCTGCGGCAACGCCGGTGGCAGGCGGGGTAGTGGTGGAATGGCGGCATCAGCCTTCATGGCCACGAACGCAAAAGGGATCAGGGACGAGTAGCGAGGGCGCCAAAGTCGTAACCCTTCCATCTCGTGAACGGCACCTACGGAGCGCGCACTCGCCCCTCAGCCCTCACCCCCAGGACCCGCGCCTCAAACATCTGGCCAAGGCGTCAGTATTTCGAAACCATCGTCGGTCACCACGAGGGTGTGTTCCCACTGCGCCGACAGCGAGTGGTCCTTGGTGACCACCGTCCAGCCGTCCGGCAATTGCCGCGTGTTGCGCTTGCCGGCATTGACCATCGGCTCGACCGTGAAGGTCATGCCCTTTTCCAGCCGCATGCCCTCACCGGCGTGGCCGTAGTGCAGCACCTGCGGATCATCGTGGTAGATTCGGCCGATGCCGTGCCCGCAATATTCGCGCACCACCGAATAACCGGCGGCTTCGGCGTGCTGCTGGACCGCGTGGCCGACATCGCCCAAGGTCGCGCCGGGCCGCACCTGCTCGATGCCCTTCATCATCGCTTCCCAAGTGGTGTCGACCAGGCGCTTGGCCAGCACCGACGGTTCGCCCACGAAATACATGCGCGAGGTGTCGCCGTGCCAGCCGTCCTTGATCACGGTGACGTCGCAGTTGACGATGTCACCTTCCTTCAGCACCTTGGCGGTGGTGGGAATCCCGTGGCAGATCACGTGGTTGACCGACGTGCACAGGGTCTTGGGAAAACCGCGGTAGCCGACGTTGGCCGGAATCGCGTGCTGGACGTCGACGATGTGGTGGTAGGCGACCTGGTCGAGTTCCTCGGTGGTCACGCCGGGTTTGACGTGTTCCTTGAGGACCGCCAAGACTTCGGCCGCAAGACGGCCGGCCACACGCATCGACTCGATTTCTTCTGGGTTTTTTGGAATGACAGGCATAGGCTGGAATGGGTCCGAATTCAGTGGCGCGCCGGACGACTGCGCCGCGGCGCGGTGCGCATCGACGCGCCGAGCGCGTCCGCTGGAATGAAGGACGATTATCCTTCATCCTGAGCCAGTTTGCAGCGACCGGCCCCAGCGCCTTGCTGGCAAAGCGGCAAGCCTGTAGAATTGACCGGCTTTGCGAAAGCAAACCGCCCACGCCGGGCGTCACCGGCGAATACACACGCAAGGCCCATAACCGGCACCGGGGTCCCCGCAAGGGGTCGTTGCCGCTGGGTCTGCGGAAGCCCAACCCCGGAACCACGTTTGCCGGAACCGCGCGGCATCCGCCATTGGCTGCGGATCGCGGGAAAGCAAAAACGGGTTCCCACATCGGAGTCACACAACCATGCCTCAAGTCACCATGCGCCAGATGCTGGAAGCCGGCGTGCATTTCGGCCACCAGACGCGTTATTGGAACCCGAAGATGGCGCCCTACATTTTCGGCGCCCGCGGCAAGATCCACATCATCAACCTCGAAGCGACGGTACCCAAGTTCACCGACGCGATGAACTACCTGTCGGGGCTGGCGCAACATCGCCGCACCGTGTTGTTCGTCGGCACCAAGCGTTCGGCGCGCGAAGCGATCGGCGAGGAAGCGCGGCGCTGCGGCATGCCCTACGTCAACGCCCGCTGGCTGGGCGGCATGCTCACCAATTTCCGCACCGTCAAGCAGTCGGTCGCGCGCTTGAAAGAACTCGAAGCCGCCGAAACCGACGGCACCTTCGACAAGCTGGTCAAGCATGAGGTGCTCAGCTTGCGCCGCGAACGCGACAAGCTGGAGAAGTCGCTGGGCGGCATCAAGGACATGAAGGCCCTGCCTGACGCACTGTTCGTGATCGACATCGGTCACGAGAACATCGCCGTGCTGGAAGCCAGGAAGCTTGGCATCCCAGTAGTCGCGGTGGTCGACACCAATTACGACCCGTCGCTGGTCGATTACGCCATTCCCGGCAACGACGACGCGATTCGCGCGGTGCAGTTGTATGCGCGTGCCGCCGCCGACGCGGTGCTGGAAGGCAAGGCCGCGGCGCCGATCCAGGCGCGTGGCGACGACAGCGAGTTCGTCGAACTCGACGCCGAAGGCAACCCGGTCGCAGGCTCCGGCAAGGACGAGGAAGGCAGGAAATCCGCCCGCCGGCCCGCAGCGAAAAAGGCCGCGCCGAAGCGTGAGGTTGGCGCCAAAGGCGAAGCAGCCGCGGAAACCAAGGTCGAAACAGGTACTGAAACCAAAGGCGAAGCAGCCGCGCAAGCCCAAGGCGAAACCACCGCCGAATAAATTGGTAGCGTTTCGCGGCAGCCCTCCCGCGGAACGACCCCGCGGCGCCACGCTTCGGCGT
>JBOHYW010000064.1:0-18600 GCA_050738155.1 Rhodanobacteraceae bacterium | reverse complement strand
GCCGCGGCCTCATTGAAGCACGTCCACAATTGCACCTGGTCGACGACGGGCCGCACGTTTCCGCGGCGATATCGCCGCGGCCCCATTGAAGCGCTGCTGCAGCCGCGTGGCGTTGGTCTCACTCCACGGTTTCCGCGGCGATATCGCCGCGGCCTCATTGAAGCCATACCTTCAGGTCAGCGCGGTGAGCCGATTCAACATGCGCTTGGCATGGCGTGAACAGGCCCTGGTGCATCAGTGCGTCTGGCCGCGCGGCGGCGGATACGCCGGAACCAATGGCGGTGGTGGCGGCAGCACCAGTGGGTGGGCCTTGATCTTTTTCATCAGCCCGTCCACGGCGGTGTGCAGTTGGGCGTCGTAGCCGCGCATCACGTCTTCCGGCAGGTCATCCACCTCGGTATCCGGTTCCACACCGTGGTTTTCGATGACCCACTGCGAATCGAGCCCGTACATGGTGCCTTCGGAAACGGTGATGTAGCCGCCATCGAGCAGCGGCCACTCGCCACGTATGCCGCGCACGCCGCCCCATGTGCGGGTGCCGATCAACGGCCCCAAGCCGTACTTGCGGAAGAAGTACGGAAAGATGTCGCCGTCGGACGCCGAGTAATGGTTGATCAACGCAGCCTTGTAGCTGTAGCTCAACTGCGACGGGATCGGCGCGGCGATGCGTTGGCGGTTGCTGTTCATGCCGATCAGGATTCGGCGCAAGCGCTCGAGCACGATCGGGTCGATGAAGCCGCCGCCGTTGTAGCGGTCGTCGATGATCAGCCCTTGCCTGGTCAATTGCGGATAGAACTGGCGGATGAACTGGTGCATACCCAGTGCACCCATGTCGGACAGGTAGATGTAGCCGATCTTGCCGTCCGAAAGTTTGCTGACCTCGTCGCGATTGTGGTCGATCCACGCGCGCAAGCGGATCTTCAACTCGTTGGGGATGGTTTTGACCAGCACCCGCCGTGTGTTCTTGCCGGTGGCGTTGTCCGCGACCGTGAGCCACACGTCCCGGTCGGCGGTGCCGACGAACAGACTGTACGGGTTGGTCGGCGCCTTGAGTCGACGGCCGTCCACCGCCAACAGGAAGTCACCCTGTTGCACGTTCACGCCGGGCTCGGTCAGCGGTGAGCGGAAGTCATCGCGGGTGTTGTCGCCCGGATAGATCTTCTTGAAGTAGTAACGACCGGAAGCCGCGTCGAGACCGAAGTCCACGCCAAGCAATCCCGTTGGCGCTTCGTGCACGTGGTAATCGACGTCGCCTCCGCCCACGTAGGTGTGCGAGTTGCTGAGCTCGCCAAGGATCTGCCCGATGAGGTAATTCAGGTCCTCGCGCGAACCCGCAAGCGGCAGCAGCTTGGCGTACTTGGCACCCACCGCATCCCAGTCGACGCCGTTCATCTTGCGGTTCCAGAAGAAATCGCGATACAGGCGCCAAGCCATGTGATACATCTCGTTCCATTCCGCGACCGGATCGACCTCGACCCACATGTGCGAGGTGTCGAGCGGCTTGGGTTTGGCCTTGTCGTCAGGGTTGGTATCCCGCGTATACAGCTTGTCGCCCTTTTTGGTGTAGAGCACGGTGGAACCGTCGGCCGACAAAATCCAACCCGAGAGATCCGTTACCAGCGTCTTGTCGTCGCGCTTGGCGAGGTCGTAGACGTGCAGTTCCGGCTTCATGCCCGGCAGCGGGCCGCCGATGGTCTGGTTTGGCGCGGTGCTGTAGAACACGTGGCCGGGCGTGGCGGCCAGCCCCGAGATGTTGGCAGCAGGAATAGGCAGCGGCACGGCGCGCGCCATCAGACCGTCCAGATCGATGTTGACGGGTTTGCTGTTGCCCGGCTTCCACTTGACGGGCTTGTTTTTCTTGTCACTTTGCGAAAGCGTGCCTTCGTCGTTGCGCGGCGCGAACGGCGAGGCTTCGCCCTTCGACAGCGTGGTCACGTACACCCCGTACATCTGCAGCGTCGCGATGTTGAACTCGGTCTCGCTGAAGGTCGGGTTCTCATGGCGCGCAGACACGAAGTACAGATACTTGCCGTCCGGGTCGAACACCGGACCCTGGTCGTTGTCCATCGGTGAACTGACGCGGGTCGCCTTGCCACTGGCCAGGTTGTACAGCCAGATCTGGTGAATGCCATGGACGTTGCCGGTGCTGTAGGCCAACCAGCGGCCATCCGGCGACCAACTGTAGTCGTGCATTTCGTTGTTCTTGTCCTGCGCGACCTGGGTGAGCTTGCGGGACTTCACGTCGAGGATCCACAAGCGATGCTCGTTGTCGGAAAACGCGAGTTTGTCGCTGCCCGGTGACCACGTCGGGCCGTAGAAATAACCCGTCTTGAAATGCGTGAGGACCTGTTCGGCACCGGTATCGCCGGCGGACCGCACCGCGAGTTGATCCTCGCCGTTGACATCGGTGGCGTAGGCAATCCACTTGCCGTCGGGTGACCACGACGGATATTCCTCCTCCGCATTCGAGGTGTCGGTGAGGTCACGGCTCGGGCCGTGTTCCCTGGGCAGCGACCAGATATCGCCGCGCGCCTGCAGCAGTGCACGCTTGCCGTTTGGCGACAGCGCGATGTTGGTATCACCGGCGGTGTCATCGAGTTCGAGGTACTTGGACGCATCGA
Source organism: Rhodanobacteraceae bacterium (assembly GCA_050738155.1). Classification (GTDB taxonomy): domain Bacteria; phylum Pseudomonadota; class Gammaproteobacteria; order Xanthomonadales; family Rhodanobacteraceae; genus 66-474. The sequence continues at coordinate 15,979 of JBOHYW010000064.1, read as the reverse complement.
CCCGGCGTGGGCCGGTGCGGGTACCATCATCCGGCACCGTCACTTCGAGTTTGTGCAACTGTTCGGAAGGCAGGTCCAGCACGTACAGGTCGGCGCCGTCCTGGAACACGATGCCGGTGTCACCGAGGCTCGGCCAGCTTATGTCGTAATCGGTGAAGTGGGTGACCTGCCGAAATTGCTTCGTGTTGATGTCATAAACCCAGAGGTTCTTGCGCGTGGCCGTGCCGCGATCCGAGATGAAATAAATCAGGTGCCCGTACCACATCGGGTCCATGTCGGCACCGGGATAATCCGTGATGCGGCTGCTTTTCTTCGTCGCGAAGTCGTACAGCCACACGTCCTGCGCAAGCCCGCCCTTGTAACGCTTCCACGTGCGGAAGTTGCGGAAGATGCGGTTGTAGGCGATCGAATGGCCGTCTGGCGAATAGGTCAGCATGCCGCCCTTCGGCAACGGTAGTTGCGTCGGCAAGCCGCCGTCGATCGGCACCGTGAACAAGCGACCAAACCACGAGTTGAAGGTATTGCGACGCGACAGGAACACGATGTTCTTGCTGTCGGGCGTCCAGGTGACCACCATGTTGTCGGGGCCCCAGCGCAGTGGCGCGTCCTTCACGACATCGGAGTGGAAGGTCAACCGCTTCGCCTTGCCGCCTGCCGCGGGAATCACGTAAACGTCGGTGTTGCCTCGGTACTGGCCGGTGAAGGCGATCCATTTTCCGTCCGGCGAAAAGCGCGGCATGATGTCGAAACCCGGATCGCTGGTCAGTCGCCACGCGGTACCACCCGCGCGATTCACCTCCCAAAGGTTGCCGTGCGCCTCGAACACCACCGAATTGCCATGCAGTGTCGGGTAGCGCATGAGCGTGTTGCTGGCGTGTGCCGTCAATGCAAAAGCGGGCGCCAACACAATGAAAAGACCCAACTGCGCAAGCCGTCGTGCGAACATGGCCAAACCCCCACGCAAAGCGCCCCCACGGGCAACATCCGGAGTATACGAGCGCCGGCCGCGCAACGATGCATCGCCGCGGCCGACATTGCCCCTTGGTCATCGCTACATGTAGACCGGCGCGATAGTGTGCGGCATGAGTCAGGCGACTTGTCGGAAAGCAGCTGTCAAATTGCCGAAGGCGACGTCCTGAAGCCTGCCGTGCACGCGTCGGTGAACACCACGCGGCGTTCAAGCCATCGCCGGCAACTTGCCCCGCACGTTTTCGGCATCGAACGGACCAGGCGCAGCGATGAGGGCGCGCGCGGCGTCGACCTGGCCCCAGGTATTCCACAGCAGCGCACCACGCACGCGACCGGCGTCGAGGTAATACACCACGCCTTCGCGGAATGGGGTGACCCACTGCTCGACGGTTTCCAGACGGGAGTCCAGCGTTCCCACGGCTTCGTAACCAAGGTCGAACAAGTCGGAATAGAAGAACGGTAGTTCGTCGTACGGGGCGTCCTCGCCGGCCATGCATTTGCCGGCGCGCGCGCCCATCGTGATCGCAGCGTTTTCGTGTTCGACGCGGATGCGATGCCCAAGCGCTGGCGCCGGGAACGATGTGATGTCTCCGGCGGCGTAGATGTCCGGGTCGGACGAGCGCAGGTGCTCGTCGACCACCACGCCATTGTCGACTTTCAATCCGGCCGCCTCGGCGAGCTGCACATTGGGCGTGATGCCGAGGCCGGCGACCACGCCATCGACGCGCAGGCTGCTGCCGTCGGAAAGCGCGAGTTCCGCACCATTGTCACCGGCCTTGCCGCCGGTCGCGGTGATGCCGCTGCGTACGTCCACGCCCTTCTCGCGGTAGTACGCCGTCACCGCGTCGGCCAGCGCTTCGGGGTACGCACGCGCACCAATTGCGGCCTCGGGAAACAGCATGGTCACCTTGCAATCGTTCATCGCCAGTGCCGCCGCGATCTCGCTGCCGATGAACCCGCCGCCGATCACCGCGAAGTGTTTGCCGGACGTGGCCGCCGCGCGCAGGCGGTGGTAATCGTCGACGGTGCGGTAATAGATGAACGTGTCGCCGCCGAACGGCAGCTTGCGCGGCGTGCCGCCGGTGGCGAGCAGCAGTTTCCCGTACTGCCAAGTGTCGCCATTGTCGTCGTGCACGACGTGCGCTTCACGGTCGATCTTGGTGGCGCTGCGTTGCAGGGTAACCTCCGCGCGCGCCTTGTCGATCGGACGCCAGATGTCGGCTTCCTTGCCGTCTTTCCACAATCCCTTGCTGAGTGGTGGGCGGTCGTAGGGCGGGTTCGATTCCGCACCGATCAGTGCGATCGTGGCGTTGGCATCGGCGCCACGTATTGCTTGCGCCGCGGCCTCGCCGGCCATGCCTGCCCCGATGATCAGGTAATCGTGCTTGTGCTGCATGACGTTCTCCTTGCGGGATGCACCGTGCAATGTTCGAGCATACTCGACGGGATCGGGCATTCACAGGGGCGGGTGTGGAATGTGCCGGCGGCGCGCTCTGGCATCCTCGGATGCTTCGCATGGAGGACCTTCGTTCGGAAACGGGTGCAACACAAACGGAGCGCGATGTCACAGCGGCATCTCCCGCGCCTGCGGCGCCCGCGCTGCGCGCGCGTTCGCTTTGCTCCGCCCTTCGTACCGAAGGGGGTTACTGCCGCGGGTCGCGCCGATTGACGAAACTGGCGAAGCCGGGCGTTGCACGCCATGGATTGATGTCGATGCCGCCGCGCCGCATGAAGCGCGCGTACACACTCAAGGCTTGCGGCGCGCAATGCTCGGTCAGGTCGACGAAGATGCGCTCGACGCAGGCTTCATGGAAATCGTGATGGTCACGGAACGACACGAGATAGCGCAGCAGGCCCGCGCGGTCGATCGGCGCCCCGCGGTAATGGATGTGCACGCTGGCCCAGTCGGGCTGCCCGGTCACCGGACAATTACTGCGGAACAGGTTCGTCGTCAGCGACTCTTCGACCTGCGATGCGTGTGCGTTGGCGCGCAGGAATTCCGGTCGTGGTGGACCGTAGTCGGAGATGTCGAGCTGCTGCCCGTCGAGCGATCCACCTTCGGGCTCATGCACGCGCAGACATCCGAACTGCGCGGGTTCCGTCAATTCGACCGCCACTGATGCGCCGAGCAACGCGGAAAGATCGCCCGCAATGCGGTCACGCACCGAATGGGCGTTATCAAAACGCGTCATCGCATAGCCATTCAGGTACAGTTTCAGCGATTTGGATTCGACCAGCTTCACCGACGTACACGGCACGCGCAGTTCGGCGACCGCGGCGCAGGGTTTGCCGCGTACGTCCAGCCACGACAGCTCCCAGGCATTCCAGATGTCGACGCCGGTGAAGGGAAGCGCATCGTCATCGACACCGAGCGCACGACGCGCATCCGCGCGCGCAATCGGGAACAGCACTGACGGATCGAGGGTAGTCGGGTATTCGGCTTTGCTGCCGAGAGGGTTGGTGTGATCAGTCATATTCATCGTGGCGACACTGGATTCCCGCCTGCGCGGGAATGACGAGCAAAAACTCCCGTCCCCCGGTCAGCACGCAACCCGTATGCAACCAGACAGTGGTGGAATCCTGGAACGCCAATTTGCCCTGGGTTTGATCCGGCGGGCGCGACTGTTTGGCATGGAATCAGGCTTCAACGGGTTCACGCCGAACCAAACACTTATTGTGCTTGGTTCGCGGTGGCCCATCCATGGCCCGTGCTATCAGAGTGTTTTTTCAATACCCTGCTAATCCGTAGACGACACGATGTACTGCTCGAGTTTGCCGTCGGGCAACGCGTAAGTAGTGATCGACAACTTTTTGTTGGCGAATGTGACGAGGTAACTCCGGCCCTGCATGCCGCCGCGTTGGTGCGCGGAGCGGATCGTGAAGGAGGTCGGCTTGCCCAGCGGTGCAAGGCTGGCCCGGTAATCATGCAGCGCGGTGGTGTCGAAATAGGAATTGGCGTCCGCGCTGAACAACGAGCGGTCGAGCTTGCCCTTCTGCAGGCCGGCGAAGATGGCCTCGGCCTGTCGCAAAGCGCGGGTTGCGGCCGGGTCGTGCACCTCGAACAGCGCCTTGGCAATGCGCCGGGCGATCACCCCGGACGTGCCGACTGCGTCCTGGTTGGTCAACACCACCACGGCGGTGCCGTCGTCCGGGAACACCAGATTGGTGTCGGTAAATCCCGACACCTCGCCGTCGTGCGACACCATCCGGTGACCATCGAGACGCCCGAGAAACACGCCCAGCCCGTAACCGGAACCGAGGCCGTCGTTCAACAGCACCTCGGTTTGCATGGCGTGCCACGAAGCCGGCCGCAGCAGGCGCTGGTGCAGCATCGCCATGTCCCACTTGGCAAGATCGGTCGGCGTCATCGTCAATTCGGCAGCACCGAACAACCAGTTCGCACCTTCCGGGGGCGCGGGGTGCAATGGACCCAGCGCGTAACGGTGATAACCGCGGGCATCAGCGGTGGGCAACAGCGCATGCAGGTTGTCGTTGTAAACGTCATCCATGCCGAGCGGCTTGAATACGTGCCGCGTCAGAAACTCGAACGGAGTCTTGCCGGTCAGCTTGCGGACGATCTCGCCCGCGATCACGTAATTGGTGTTGCTGTACTGCCACTCGTCGCCCGGCTGGAAATCGAGCGGCTTCTTCGCCCACTTGTCGATGATGAATTGCGGCGTGGTGGCCTTGAGCATCTCCGGCATCACGTAATCCTGCGGCCAGTAATCCTGGTAACCGGAGGTGTGCGACAGGATCTGCCGGATGCTGATGTGGCCGGCGTCGGTGAGGTCCGGAAAGAACTTCGCGACCTGGTCGTCGAGATTGATCTTGCCCTGCTGCTGCAACATCAGGATCGCGGCCGCAGTGAATTGCTTGCTGATCGAACCGATGCTGTAACGCATCGTGGTGGTGGCGGGTGTCTTCGGATCGAGCCGCGCGTCGCCATAGGCATGCGCGTAGGCGAGCTTGCCGTTGCGCACCACCACGACCGACGCGCTCGGCACTCCCGATTTGGCCAGCGCAGCATGCGCGATCTGGTCGATCTTCGATTGCAGGGTTGCCGGCAATGCATCGGCGGCAAACGCCGCAGGCGACATGAGCAGCAACAAGGCAAGACACGCAAACCACGAAACGACACGACGACGGATCATCGGTGGCCCTCCTGCACGAAACGCAAGCGGCAACGATAGCACCGGTGCACCGTTGTGTCGCCCGCACAGGCTCCTACAAAGCGGCTTTGGGTAGGAGCCTGCGTGCAGGCGACTCACGCGTCAGATGGCACGTGGAAGCAAGGCAGGAAATATCACTCGGTCGTCGGATCGGGTGGCGGCAACGCACCGGCGGCCTCGTCGCGTTCGGCTATGCGCGCGCGCTTGGCCTGGTGGTCTTCGCCGATCACCAGATATACCGCCGGCACCACGAACAGCGTGAACAGGGTGCCGATCGACAGGCCGGTGAAAATCACCAGGCCCATGTCGTGGCGACCTGCGGCACCGGCGCCAGCGGCGGCCACCAGCGGCACCACGCCGAGCACCATCGCCAGCGTGGTCATCAGGATCGGCCGCAGGCGCACCGTTGCGGCTTCCTCGATCGCCTCGCGCTTGCTCATGCCGTGCAGCAATTGCGCTTCATTGGCGAATTCGACAATCAGGATGCCGTGCTTGCTGATGAGACCCACCAGCGTGACCAGCCCGACTTCCGTGTAGATGTTGAGCGTGGACAAGCCGATGTTGATGAACAGCAATGCACCGAAGGTCGCCATCGGCACCGCCACCAGGATCACCAACGGATCGCGGAAGCTCTCGAACTGCGCGGACAACGCCAGGAACACGATGATGATCGCGAACATCAGCGTGAACAGGAAGCCGCCCGACTCCGTCTCGAACTGGCGCGATTCACCGGCGTAGTCGGCGGTGTAACCGGATGGCGCGACCTGATCCAGCGTGGTGCGCATGAACGTGAGCGCCTGCCCCAGCGACACGCCGGGCGCGATCACGCCGGAGATCGTCGCCGAATTCAACTGCTGGAAGTGGTTGATGGATTCCGGCACCGTCTGGTACGTGATATGCGCAACCGTCGAGGCCGGAATCATTTTCCCGCCCGGCGTCTTGATGTAATAGTGGTCGAGCTGGTCGGGATTGAGTCGGTTAACCTGCGCAACCTGCGAAATCACTCGATACGCGCGCCCTGAAATCGAGAAATAGTTGACGTAGTTGCCGCCCAATGCCGCCGACAGGGCCGCGCCGACATCGCGTTGGGTCAACCCGAGCGCCGCGACCTTGTTGCGATCGAGGCTCACGGTGGCCTGCGGCTGGTCGATCTTCAGGTCGGAATCGACGAAGAAGAACATGCCTGAGCCTTGAGCCTTGGCCAGCACCTTCTGCGACACCTCGTTCAAGTTCTGGAACGGCTCGGTGGTCTTGATCACGAACTGGACCGGCAGGCCGAATGCGCCCGGCAACGACGGAAACTGGAACACCGCCGTGCGTGCGCCGGCAATGTTGGTGAGCTTCTTCTGCACCGCTTGCTGGATCTCGTTGGCACTGCGGCTGCGATCGCCCCACGGTTTCAGCATGATGCCGGCGAATCCCGAGTTGACTGCGCCCAGGCCGGTCATCTGGAAGATGTGGGTGTATTCCGGCACCGACTTGGCAACGTCGAATATCTGCTTCGAATATAACCCCATCTGGGTAATGGTGGCATTGGGTGGACCCTGGGTCTGGACCAGCACGATGCCTTGGTCTTCCTGTGGAGCCAGTTCCGATTTGGCGGTCTTGAACAGGTACACATTGCCGATCAGGATCAGCGCGCCGAACACGATCGCGACCACCCACGTATCCAGCGAGGAATGCAGTATCCGCCGGTAGCGGTCACGCACGTAGTTGGCGACCTTGTCGATGCGTTTGACGAACGGTTTTTCGTGGTCCGATTCGCGCAGTGCCTTCGAGCACAGCATCGGCGACAAGGTCAGCGCGATGATCGCGGAGATCATCACCGCACCGGCCAGCGTGAAGGCGAACTCGGTGAACAAGGCCCCGGTCAGCCCGCCCTCGAAACCGATCGGGACGTACACCGCCACCAGCACGATGGTCATTGCGATGATCGGCGCACTGAGTTCGCGCGCCGCCAGCAACGCCGCCTTGAACGGCGAGTGTGCATCCTTCATGTGGCGGTCGACGTTCTCCACCACGATGATCGCGTCGTCGACCACCAGTCCGATCGCCAGCACCAGCGCCAACAGCGTGAGCAGGTTGATGGAATAGCCCAGCAACAGCATCACCATGAACGCGCCGATCAACGACAGCGGCATGGCCAGCACCGGGATCAGCACCGAACGCAGGGTGCCAAGGAACAGGAAGATCACGATCGTGACGATGATCAGCGTTTCGGCCAGCGTCTGCACGACCTCGCTGATCGAAGACCGGATGAAGTCGGTGGCGTCGTACGCGATATTGCCGCTCAACCCCGCCGGCAGTTGCGACTGGATGCCGGGAAAGGCATCGCGCACCCGCGAGATCACGTCCAGCACGTTGGCGTCGGGGGCGGCCTTGATGCCGAGCGCCACCGTGTGCTGACCATCGAAACTGAACGCGGAATCGTAACTTTCCGCACCCAGCGTGACCCGTGCGACGTCCTTCAAGCGCACGATGTCATTGCCGTCGGCTTTGATGACCAGATTCTTGAATTCGTCGGCGGTGTGCAGATCGGTGGCGGCAGTCAACGTGACGCTGACCATCTGGCCTTTGGTGGAACCAATCGCCGACAGGAAGTTGTTGGACGCCAGTGCCGTGTTGACGTCCGTGGCGGTAACTCCGTGCGCCGCCATCTTCACCGGATCGAGCCAGGCGCGCAGCGCAAACGTGCGCCCGCCCAGAATCTGCACGCTCTGCACACCCTGGATCGCGCTCAACTCGGGCTGCACCACGCGGGTGAGGTAGTCGGTGATCTGGTTGGTGGCCAACTCGTTCGACGAAAAGCCCATGAACAACGAGGGGATTTGCTGGCCGGTCTGCAGGGTGATCACCGGCTGCTGGGCTTGCTGCGGCAACTGGTTCTTGACCGAATTGACCAACGAACTGATCTGGGTCAGCGCCTTGTTGCCGTCGTAGTTCAGGCGCAGCGTTGCCGTGATCAGCGACACGCCCGGCGTGCTCTGCGAGGTCAGGTAATCGATGCCCTGCGCCTGTGCGATCGCCTGCTCGAGTGGCTGGGTGATGAAGCCCGCCATGGTCTGCGCATCCGCGCCGTAGTACGCCGTCATCACCGTGATGGTGGCGTTCTCGGTTTTTGGATACTGGCGGATCGGCAGCGACGTCACCGCGCGCAACCCCAGCACCAGGATCAGCAAGCTGACCGTGGCCGCGAGCACCGGGCGTTTGATGAAAAGGTCGGTGAATTTCATGTGCGGAACCTGCTGCAAATTTTCAAGCGACAATTTCCCTGGCGTCATTCCGGGGCCGCCGAAGGCGGAACCCGGAATCTGCTTTCACTTTTCAAAAGCGGATTGCAAAGTCCATCCTTGGACTTGCCCTTCGGGCCAACCTTCGGTTGTCCAGATTCGTCCCAGACGAACTTGTCCGGATCGCGGTTGCGCCGCGTCGGAATGACGGACATTTTTCCCGATCAATGCTCCACCGGATGCGGGTTGGGATCGAACGCCGGCTGCACCTTGTTGTTGATGAATACCGGCGTGCCGTTCCTGAGTTTCAATTGACCGCTGGTGACGATGACGTCGCCTGGCTTGATGCCGGACAGGATGGCGACCTGATCGCCACGGGTCGGGCCGGTCTTGACGATCACCTGCGTCACGTAATGCGAAGCGCCCTGCTGGCCTTGCTGCGATTTCGGATCGGACGACGATTCCGGCTTCGGCTGCGCCGGTTTGCCCTCGGCACCCGATGCCGGCGGCTGGCCGGCGTGCACCACGAACACGGTGTCGCCATATGGCGCATACGAAATCGAGGTCTGCGGCAGGGTCAGGTAGCGCACCGATCCGCCGGTCGCCACATCGACCTGGGTGAACATGCCGGGCATCAACAGTTTTTCCGGATTGGGCACCGTCGCCTCGACCCCGACGTTGCGGGTCGACACATCGACCTTGGGATTGATCGCCGTGACCTTGCCGTCGAACTGCTTGCCGGCAAACGCATCCGCGCTGACGTCGACCTTGCCGCCCACCTTGAACTGTTCGAGCGAGGATTGCGGCAACGTGAAATCGACGTACACTGGGTCGAGCTGTTGCAGCGTCGCCACGGTGGTGCCGGCACTCAGGTATTGGCCGGGATTCACCGTGATGATGCCGACGCGGCCCGAGAACGGCGCGCGCAGGGTCTTCTTGGCGACCAGCGCGGCCTGGGCGTCGGCCTGGGCCTCGGCACTCTTCAGGTTGGCCATGTCGGTGTCGTATTGGGCCTTGCTGATCGCCTGTACCGCAAGCTGCTTCTTGGCACGCTCGGCGGTCAACCCCGCGAGCTTCGCGGTGGCCTGCAGCGCGGCCAGTTGCGCGCGATCCTGCGCATCGACCAGCTTGATGAGCACCTGGCCTTTCTTCACGTCGGCGCCGGATTTCACATCCACGTCATCGACCAGCCCGGCCACGTCGAAAGCGAGGTCGACACCGTGCACCGCGCGCACGTTGCCGAAGGCCTGCACCTTGGGCTGCCAATCCAGATACCCGGCGCTCATGGTGCTGACCGTCTGCGGCGGGTTGGCCATGGACTTCATGAACTTGCCGATCATGATGCCCTTGAAGGTGTTCCATCCGACCAGCAGCGCGAATATCACCGCGACCACCACGATCACGATGATGAGGCGTTTGCGCAGCTTCGGTTTGGCGGAAGTTTCCATTGCGTTCATGAGACGTCTCGTCTTTGCGCCCGGTCCTGATCACCAGATCAAGTAAGGATGCGCGTATGCCGTGGTCGTGTTTGATGGGTCGGTTCGAAGACGAACATCGGTGCCTGCGAACTTGTCGATCATCCTTGTCTGCACTTCGACAAGTGCTATGGCTCCGTTGCGCTTGCGTTCGAACGCGCGCCCTGCCAACCGCCACCCAACGCGGTATACAGCGCCGCGGTGTCGGTGAGGCGCGCGGTGCGTGCGGTGATTTCGGCGATGCGGGCCTGCTGGTACTGGCGCTGGGCGGACAACAGATTCAGGTAATTCACGGCACCGACGCGGTACTGGGTGCGGGTCAGCGACAACAATTTCTGCGCATCCTGTGCCGAAATGTTTTGTGCCTTCAGGGTGTCGGCGTCGTATTGCAGCGCCTGCAGCGAATCCGCAACATTCTGGAATGCTGTCAACACGGTCTGTTGCCAAGCCGCGCGGGCTTCGTCCATGCCGGCTTCGGCGGCGCGCTTCTGGTGCAGCAACTGGCCACCGTGGAACAACGGCTGCAGCAGGCTGGCGCCCAGCGACCAGCCGCCGGTGCCCGCCGCGAACAAGCTCGAAGCGGCGAGTGCTTCGGAGGTGTAATTGCCGCTCAAGGTGATTTTCGGCAGCATGTTGGCGGTCGCGACCCCGACCTCGGCGGTGGCCGCGTGCAGTTGCGCGGATGCCGCACGGATGTCCGGGCGCTGCGCGACCAGCGCCGACGGCAGGCTGACCGGGATGTCGGTCGGCAGGCTGACAGTGCCCAACGTGACCGGCTGCAGCGCCAGTTGTGCGGGCGTGATGCCGAGGTACGTGGCGAGCTGGTTGCGGGTCGCCGCCAATTGCTTTTCGAGCGACGGCAAGGTCGCCTGGATGGCGGCGAGCTGCGAGCGCACCGCAAGCGTATCGGTGAGCGACTTGGCGCCGATCGCCTGCTGCTTTTCGGCGATGTCGAGTTCCTTTTGCAGCGAGTCGACGATCTGCTGTGTAGCCTTTACCTGCTCGCGCAAGGATGCTTCCTGCAACGAGGCGGTGACAACGTTCGCGGCCAGCGAAAGATAGGTCGCGTCGAGTTTGGCACGCTGCACGTCGGCCGCGGCTTCCTGCGCTTCGATGCCGCGGCGCACGCCGCCGAAGATATCGAATACGTAACCGACGCTGACGCCGGCGTTGTATACCTTGAATGGCCCGATCGCCTGGCCAGTGCCGGTCTGAACGGCCGATTGCTTGGTGCGGGCGACGCCGGCATTCGCGTCCAGCGACGGGAACAGACTGCCGCCCGCCGCCTTCGCGGTTTCCTCGGCCTGCCTCAGCGAAGCCTCGGCCGCCGTGATGCTCGGGCTGTGCGCAAACGCCTGCTTGACCCGTCGATCGAGTTCACTGTTGCCAAAGGTAGTCCACCAGCGCTGTGGCACTTTCTCGCCGGCAAGAAACCGCTGCGCATCGCCACCGGCGGCGGAACTCGCGGCCGTGGTTTCGGGCAGCGGCTGCGCGGTGTAACGGTCGACCTTGGGCGCCGGCGGCACCCTGAAGTTCGGACCCACGGCACAACCGGCCAGCGCGAGCACGGCCAACGTCGTCACGGCCCGTCCGGCGACAGGTCTGAACTTGAAAAAGGGGAACGTCATGCGGGCAGGAAGTCCGTTTGGGGCCGTCTCGAAACGCAGGGATGGCTGTTCATAAGTGAACCGTGCGGTATTGTATTTATGATGACGTGATTGTGCAAGCGCAACATAATGCTGCGGAAGAGCTGAATGTCATGGCTTTGCACCTGACATTTGTCAGCCGTACACGCCTTCCAACGACGATCGACGCCAGCGAATTTCGACCACCAGCCCATCGACTATAGAGATCATGCCGACACGCGCGTTCATTCGAAGCCGCCGTTGTGGATCTCGAATAATCGGCTTTTGCTCGTCATCCCGGCGCAAGCCGGGATGACGGATTTGAGGATTTTTCAGGCTTCGTGTCGTGAAACTCGGGGCAGGAAGCCCGTTCTGATGTTCATGGGGGATGAATGCTTCCGGCTTGCCAGTGCATCCGGCGAGGCGGCGATCAGGGATCGATCGCACGAATACGTCCAGCGATCCGGGGCGATCGCACAGCAAGCCCCGAGCGGGCTACTACCGATGTGCTTCGGCCAGATATTCCCTGCTCTGCATCTCGATCAACCGGCTGATGGTACGGGCAAACTCGGCGCGCAAACGCTTGCCGTCGTACAGGTCGACGGCCGGAACCTGCGCAGTCACCGCCAGCTTGACGCGGCGATCGTACAGTTCGTCGATCAAGTGCACGAAGCGTTGTGCGGCGTCCTCGTTCAGCGGCGTGAATTGCGGCAGGCCGGAAACCAGGATCGCCGGATACGTTTGCGCAAGCTCGATGTAATCGGCCGAACCATACGGGCCGTCGCACAAGGCGGCAAAGTCGAACCAGGCGGCCTGCGCACACACGCGGCGCACCCTGAAAACACGCTCGTTGACGGCAAGCTCGCCGCCTTCACGCACGTCGCCCTGCGCCAGACTGTCGAAAAGACGCGCCAGCGCGGCCTCGGCGCGTGCGTCAACCGGCGTGAGGTATACCGGCGCGCGGGTCAGCGCACGCAGCCGCCAGTCGTGCGGCGAAACCAGTTCCAGCACTTCACAACGCTGCTCGAGCAGCGCGATGGCGGGCATGAAACGTTCGCGTTGCAAACCATCCCGGTAGAGTTCGTCGGGCGGCGTATTGGAAGTCGCGACCAGTGCGACGCCGCGCTCGAACAATGCACTCAACAGGCCGTACAGGATCATCGCATCGCCGATGTCGGTGACCATGAACTCGTCGAGGCACAGCATCCGCGCCTGCGCGGCGATACCGTCGGCGACCCGCGGCAGCGGATCGCGCACCTCGCCGAGTGCACGCAAGCGCGCGTGCACATCCAGCATGAAGCCATGGAAGTGCGCACGCCGCACCAGCGCATGCGGCAACGATGCGACAAACAGATCCATCAGCATGGTCTTGCCGCGTCCGACCGCACCCCACAGATACAAGCCACGCGGCGCGGCGCGGCCGGCGACGCGTGCGCGCAAACGGGCAATCAACCCCGGCGTTGGTTCCAGCAAAGCCGCCTGCAGGCGATCGAATTCCTGCAACGCCGCATGCTGCGCGAGATCGTCCTGCCATGCACCCGCCGCGACGCCCTTGGCGTAACGTGCGGTTGGAAGATCTTGAGAATCGAAAATCGTTGCATCCATGGCGTCGAGTGCATTGAAACAGTCGCAAGAGGAGAGGCGCGGGCAGCGAGCATTCGATGCCTCGATCGAAGCAGCTGTTGTGGAAAGTCAGGGCGGGATGCCCGCTCTGGCGTTCATGGCGATCGCACCATTCCCTTTTGCCACACTGTTCAACGGGGCAGCGATCAGGGACGATCGCACAAAGATGGCAGCCACGCCCGAATTGCGTTCTTCACCGCGCCGCGCAGGTCCATCAAGCGTCGATGGAAGAAATGCCCGGTAGCGGGCATGCGAATGACGGTCGGTTGCGATTCGATCGCTTCGATCCAGTCGAACACACCTTGCGGATCGACCACTTCGTCTTCCTCGCCCTGCACCACCAACCACGGGCATTCCGGCATCGCCACCTCGTCGAAATCGTAGCGACCGACCGGCGGCGCCACCGTGATCAGCGCATCGGCGGCAAGCGATCGCGCGCAGCGCAATGCGACGTAGCTGCCGAATGAAAAACCGGCCAGCCACAGCGCATCACCGGGTCGGGTTTTGCGGACCCATTGCACCACCGCGACCAAGTCACCGCTTTCGCCGTCGCCGTGGTCGAATTCTCCGGTCGACGCGCCGATGCCGCGGAAGTTGAAGCGTACGGTGGCGAGGCCCGATTCGCGCAAGCTGCGCTCGAGCATCGTGACCACCTTGTTGCGCATGGTGCCACCCTGTTGCGGGTTCGGATGGCAAATCACCACGCAGCCCGCACGCGCCGACGCAGGCTCCGGCACGGCGGTTGCCACCTCCAGCACCCCGGCTGGACCGGGCAGCGCGAAAGTCGTGGGGGCGTCTGGAAAACCGGCCGGGGCCGGCGGCAAGGCGTCGCTCATGGGGGCATCATACTAGAGCGATCATCCCTGATCGCCGCCTCGCCGGGCATGGCGACAACGGGAACGTTGAAGCGCCACGGGAGACCAAAGCGGCCATCCCTGGCCTGACTTTTCACAAATACGGCGTTCATACATGAACGCTGCATCTCGGGATAATCGGTAAAAACCCCACCGTTCGAAGCCAACTAACACCAGAGCGGCCATCCATGGGAATGTTTTTGCGTTCGTCCGTGAACGCTGCATCCCCAGACGATGCGGCCAACGAGGCCGCTTGAGCCCCGCCAGCACCAGAGCGGCCTTCCCTGGCCTGACTTTTCACAACAGCAGCTTCGCCCGGAGTATTGGATACACCAATATGAACCACTTGGGTCGTGCCTTGGGCGGCCGCGGGTGCGGCGAGTAAGCGATGACTTTGAAGTGACAAGTTGCAGCACTAAAGACGCAGATCCCGGATATCGCTTCGCGATTCCGGAATAACGAGCAAAATAGGACATCGACTCAGTAACGAAATGACATGAATCATTTGGCCCATGCCCTGCTCGCCGACGCCGGTAGCGCGGAATTCGCGCTGGGCAGCGCGATGGGTGATTTTGTCCATGGTCGTCCTGACCCCTCGTGGCCGACGGCGCGTCAAGCGGGGTTGCGTTTCCACCGTGCGATCGACCGCTTCACCGACAGCCATCCCGAGGTGGTAGCCGCGCGCGCGTGCTTCGATCCGCCGCTGCGGCGTTACGCGGGGATCTTCCTGGACGTCTGGTTCGACCATCTGCTGGTGCATGCATGGAACGGGTTCAGCGATGAACCCTTGTCGGCATTCTCGCAGCGTTGGCTGGCCCTGCTCGACGGACGTGCGGCGGAGCTGCCGCCCTCGCTGCAATCGTTCCTCGCCTGGATGCACGGCCATGGATTACCCGTGGCGTATGGCGATGATGCCACCATCGACACGGTATTCCACGCGTTGGCGCAACGTCTTTCGCGCCCATCACCGATCGGCGACGCCCTGCCCGCGCTGCGTGCGCGCGCTGGAGTTCTACAACATCACTTCGATGCGTTCTTTCCCGACCTGGTGTTGCATGCACGGAGCTTGCGCCGCGACTTGCTGGCGTAAGCCGAAGGCCGGAGCCGGCTCGGCGCGACAACGCCGGTTGCCGCCACTCGCGACGCCACGAATACCGCCGGGTCCGTCGCTGCGCTCCTTGACCCGGCCTACGATTCGCCGGGGCGATCACCCAGGACAACCGGCAGCGGACAACCGAGCACCGCGGACACCATGCGCAGCATTTCCGATTCGGCGACGGTGACCTTGCCGTCCGCAGCGATCGCGCGTGTCAATGCCTGCACGGTGAGTTGCTTGCCTTCCGGCGCCAGTTGCACCAATACGTTCAATGCCTGGTCCAGCGCGGCCTGCCAGTCGTCGGGCAGCGCGTACATCACTTGCGCGTTCGGCAGGGCTTCGGCCATCGCCGCCTGGAACGCGCGTCGCGCGCTGTCGTCATCATCATTGCCGAAATGCGCAACCAGCGCGGCGAGATCGCGCAACTCGTCCTGCGCATCGATGAGTTTGGTGGAACCAGGCTTGAAACTGGACGCGGGATCGAGCGCGGCGACCACTTGCGCCTGCACCAGTTTCGCCAAGCAGTATTCGTCCAGATCCACGCGGCCATCGGCATGAATCAGCGTATCCAGCACCTTCACGAAGCGATTGACTTCCGGCCGCGGCCGGCGCTTCAGGGCAGGAAACGCCAGTTGCGCCAATGGCAGCCGCAACATCGGGTGCAGGTCGGCCATTTGCGTGATGAGGCTGCCGACGGCCGCGGCCAGCGAAGCGTCGAAAGTCTGGGTCACCGTTTGCAACTGCTGCGCCTGCAAATCCGGATGGTCGGAAATGGCCAGTGCAATCACCACTGCCAGCGCGCCGCGTGGATCGCGCGCGGCTGCGGCCAACGCGGCGGGGATCTGCGCATGCAATTGACTGGCCGCTTGATAGTCGCGGGTGCCGGGCGAGCCCACTTGCGAGGCAACCCCCGCAGCGGTGACCGCCAGCTCAGCGCC
>JBOHYW010000063.1:0-18647 GCA_050738155.1 Rhodanobacteraceae bacterium | reverse complement strand
CTTGTGGCATGCGCGCGTGCTTGCTCGCCGCGAAGCCCGCCGCTGGAAGCCCGACATCGTGCTCGCGGGCAGCGGGCTTACCGCGCCGCTGGCACTGTCTGCCGCGCGCATCTGTGGCGCCAAAACGGCCGTATACGTGCATGGTCTGGACGTCGCAGTGAAACATCCCGCCTATCGCGCGATCTGGCTGCCCGCGTTGCGCCGCATGGATCGTGTGATCGCCAATAGTCGCGCCACCGCCGAGTTGTGCCGCGGTATCGGCATCGATCCTGCACGCATTGGCATCGTGCATCCGGGCGTGGATTTGCCCGAGGAATCCATCCCCCTCTGTCGCGCTGCGCGCGCGTTCGCTTCGCTCCACCCTTCGCAAGCGAAGGGGGAAGAAAAGGCAACGCCCTTCGGAACGAAGAAGGACGGCGCAAAGGGGAGCATGGAAGTCACCCCCTTCGGAACGAAGGGGGTCGCGCCGCAGGCGCGGGGGGATGAATCGGGCGAAGACCAACGCTCCGACAGCTTCCGCACTCGCCACAACCTCGGCGTGCGTCCGCTGCTGCTCTCCGTCGGCCGCTTGAGCGCCCGCAAGGGCCTGCGCGAATTCGTCGCGAACGCCTTGCCGCAAATCGCCGCCGCGCATCCAGACGTAATGCTGCTAATCGTTGGCGACGCGCCCAAAGACGCCCTGCACGCCGCAGCGCAGACGCCGGACAGCATCCGCGCCGCGGCTGCGCAGGCGGGAGTTGCCGGCAACCTGCGTTTTCTTGGCACGATCACGGATTACCACGAACTTGGCGCTGTCTATCGTGCTGCCGATGTGCATGTATTCCCCGTGCGCGAAATCCCCGGTGATCCCGAAGGCTTCGGCATGGTCGCGGTCGAAGCCGCCGCACATGGCCTCCCGACGGTGGCTTTCGCGACCGGTGGTGTCCCTGATGCTGTGATCGAGGGTGAAACCGGCAGCCTGATCCGGTGCGGCGACTACGATACCTTCGCCGCCTGCGTCACGACGTGGTTGGCATGGCATGATCGCCATGAGGTTGCATCTCGTTGTGCGGCTGCTGCCGAAATATTCGGCTGGAGCAATTTTGGCGAGCGTCTGCGACAGTTGCTCGGGGTGGCGGATAAACCGGATTCGTCCGTGGATCGTCCGTGATGGCGCGTGTGATTTGCGCAAGGCAGTCGGAGCGAGGCATGCCTGTTCGATTCTGCGGCACGTCGGATAATTGCGGTGCACACGGAAACGACCCATACGGTTCAATGCAGTTGCGTGTAGACAGCCAATGCACATTGATCACACCTTGAGCCGTTCACGCGAACGCCAGCCTCACGCCGCGCTGGACCTGCCGTCGCGCAACTGGAAGGCAATGAAGATCGAGCGGTTGCTCGATTTGGCCCAGCGGCCACAACCCATGCGCATGCTGGAAATCGGCACCGGTTCCGGGGGCATCGCGCACTACTTCGCGACGCACTCGACGTTGCATTGCGACGTCACCGCAGTGGATGTTTGCGACAATCGGCTCGTCTGTGACGGCTACGAATACCGGCAAGTTCGCGGCGTCGAATTACCGTTCGCCGATTCGCGTTTCGATGTTGTCATCACCAACCACGTCATCGAGCACGTCGGTGACGCCAACGCCCAGCATCGGCACCTTCTGGAAATTCATCGGATACTGAAACCCGATGGCATCGGTTATCTCGCGGTGCCCAATCGTTGGATGCTCACCGAACCACATTTCGGGTTGAAGTTCTTGAGCTGGTGGCCGCACGCATGGCGTACGCCGTATCTTCGCTTGATGCGCAAGGGCACGTTCTACGATTGCGAACCTTTGCAGATGAAACAACTCGAACGCATGCTTGCCGCCGCCGGTTTCCGTTACCGCAACATTTGCATCGAAGCGTGGCGAGCAACGTTTGAAATCGAGCAGCCGCATTCTCTTGGAACCCGCATGTTGCACGCGACACCGGATACGATGCTCGCATCACTCAGACGGATCATTCCGACGCTGATTTATCGCATCCAGCGCGGGGCCGCATGAGCGCGGGGCACGACGACCTGTCCGTTTGGTTTCCGGCAGCAAGGGCCGGCAGCGGCGCCGATGTATTCACGGAACGATTGGCGGCTGCGCTCACTCGTCGAGGTGTACGTGCGATCATCAGTTGGTTTCCACATTGGAGCGAAATTACGCCCGACCTGTTTCGGCTTGCCAGTGCACCTGCCGGTACCAACGTGAT
Organism: Rhodanobacteraceae bacterium; assembly: GCA_050738155.1. Taxonomy (GTDB): domain Bacteria; phylum Pseudomonadota; class Gammaproteobacteria; order Xanthomonadales; family Rhodanobacteraceae; genus 66-474. The sequence continues at coordinate 16,418 of JBOHYW010000063.1, read as the reverse complement.
TCACGCAAACAGCGCCTATGCCTTCGCCTTTCGGCGTCGCGGCACCCCCCTGGTAGTCACGGAGCATCATTACGTGCTTGACCCGGCATACGCACGTTACAAGTCGGTTGCCCAGCACATGTACCATCGCATGCTCCTGGACGGTTATCTACACAGGTCATATGCCAGCGCGGATGCGATCACCACCGACAGCCGTTTCACGGCGGGTGTCCTGGAACACGCTGCAGGCGTGGCGACTGCGCGAGTCATCCCCCTGTGGGTCGACTATGACAAGTTTTCCCCTGGGGAGGTCGAGGCAAAACCGCACAGGCCGTTCCGGCTGCTTTTCGTGGGCAATGCGTCGCGACGCAAGGGTGCTGACGTAATACCCGTGCTTGCTCGCCGTCTTGGTTCGGATTTCGAAATCAGGTGTACCGCTGGGCTGCGTGCAGGGCAGCAAGACGGGATGGGCAGCAACGTCAGCCTGCTGGGAAGGTTGACTCAAGAACATCTGATCCAGGAGTACCGCGATTGTGATGCGTTGCTCATGCCGTCCCGCTACGAGGGGTTTGGATACTCGGCACTGGAGGCCATGGCGTGCGGAAAACCTGTCGTCGGGTTCCGTTGTGGTGCAGTCGAGGAAGTGGTTGCAGAAGGCGAAACAGGATTGCTGTGCAATATTGACGATCTGGAAGCATTGGAAACCGATTGCCGCAAGTTGGCTTTGGACCGATCGATGGCCGCCTCGCTCGGCCGCGCTGGTCGTGTGCGTGCAGTGGCGAAATTCTCTGAGGCGCAAGCCGTCGATGCCTACATGGCGGTTTACCAGTCGCTGCTTGCGGGCAACACGATGGGGACAAACGAAGCGTGAGAACAGCCGCTGGCGAAGCAATGCCGCTGATCACGGCTGTCATACCGACGTTTCGGCGTCCACGCCTGCTGCACAGGGCGATTGCCAGCGTCCTGGAACAGGAGGACGCACCGCTTCAAGTGCGTGTTTATGACAACGCATCCGGTGACGAAACGGCTACGGTAGTCGCATCGATGGCTGCCAAGGATTCAAGGCTTCGGTATCACTGCCATCCAACGAATATCGGTGGCGCTGCAAACTTCGATTACGGCCTGCGGCATGTGAAAACGCCGTACTTCTCCATCCTGTCCGACGATGACTATCTTCTGCCAGAGTTCTACCGGCGCGCACTTGCGGGCCTTGCTGCTCATCCTGAGGCAATGTTCTGGGCTGGTGTAGTGTTGAACGTGGACATGGGCGGCACAATTTGGGACGCGCGCGTGGACAGGTGGCCGCGCGATGGCGTTTTCGCTCCCCCTGAAGGGTTCATGCAGATGACAGGTGGTATGGCGCCGGCCTGGACGGGAATCGTGTTCAGGCGTGGGGTGCTTGACCTTGAAGGGTTTCCGGACCCCGAAACACGCGGACCCTCGGATCTGGAGTTCTGCTTGCGGTTGGCGGCGAGGTTTGCGTACGTCGTCGAAAAGCATCCGGTCGCAGTCTTCACCTTGAACAACGAATCCTTCAGCGCGACCCAACCGATGTCGTCGTTTTGGCCAGGCTGGAAAAGAATGATAAGGAAATTCGGGTCCGACACGCGCTTGGATAGCGATTTTCGCAAGGCGGGCGTCGCCGCGCTGCGTCGCGATGCGCAGCGCATGTTGTTCCGCCGTGGCGCTAATGCAATCGCGGCGGCCCGTCTCGATTTCGCGCGGGACGCGGTCGATGCCTTGGAAATCGATTGTGGACTGGTAGGTCGAAGCCGCACCCTGTTGGCGATTGCCAAGGTGTGTGCATATAGCCTGGGCGCACAACGCTTATACACATCTGCCTATCGAATAGCGGAACGCCGCATCGTACGTTCGCACGGTGGATTGCGGGCGAAATATGGGCATCTGTTGAGGTTTCCGTGACCGTTGTCGCTTGTGCTATCGCGATATATGGCACGAGCCGCAGGTGCGAATGTTGTGGGTGCTACGTGGCGAACTCAGCGGCGGCGCAGGTAGCCGCCGGGAGCGACCGTGATCAAGAGCTCGGCGTCCATGTCTTCGTCCGTCTCGAAGTCAGCGTTGCGCGTCAGGAACTCGCGTACCGCAGTCTTCGGGTTATTGCCCACATCCCATGAACGGTCGGGATATGTACCGGCAGGCAGATCCTCGATGATTGTGTCAAAGACCACGCAGTAGCTGCCGGAGCTGACCAGAGGTGCATATGCTTCGAGTTCGGCCAGCACGTGCTCGTGGGTGTGGTTGGAGTCCAGGATCACCATGATCCGCTCCCGGTTGGTAGCGTACTTGTGTACCTCGGCAACGATGTCAGGTGCGATGGACGAACCTTGAAGCATGTCGATGCGATGCGCCATGGGATGCGCTTCGATGGCGGCGCGGTTGTGAGCGCGGATGTCTATATCAATGCCAAGCACCCGGCGATGTGCGACCTTGGGATCAAGTACCTGGCCGGATTCAACCGCGTCACAATAATCCAGCAGTGTCAGCATCGACGCACTCAGGATCAGTGAACCGCCGTGGGCGATGCCGGTTTCGATGATGAGATCGGGCCGGACGCTCCAGATCAGTTCCTGGATCGCAACCATGTCCTGAGGATACTGAATGATTGGGCGGCCCAGCATCGAGAAGTTGTAGGAATACTTCGGCTGTGTCGACACGTGCATGAACGCATGGGCGGCGTTGGACAGGGCAACGTTGTCCCTGTTTCCTCGTATCCGGTCCTGTACTTCTTCTTGAAATGCTTCCACTGGATTCGACACATTCATGTCTGAGGTTCTCATTAGGTTTTTAGCTCGCCTTGGTCTGATTCAGATTGTCCAGTCGAATTGGGTACTCGATCAAGCCCTGTTTCCAAGAAACGAGTCCAATCGCTGCCGGTTTCCCCAAAACGCCATTGGTTCGTTCAGTGAGTAGGGTAGCCGTCCCAAATTCATGATGATCTTTGAGCCGGCTGCATCAATCAACGATTGCACGAGTTGCTTGACTGGCACGGGAACCCCGCTGCACAAGTTGCAAACACCGCTTGGCTTTTGGAGCAATGCGATCTCGACGATGAGTCGGGCTGCCTCGTGTACCGGAAGAAAATCACGAATCTGTTCGCCACCGGACATATCGAACGTCTTGTCGCCACGTTCAATCGCTGCGTGCAACATTGAATACAGCGATCTTTGCGACTGGCCTTTCCCGTAAAGATAGAACAATCGTAGCCAAGCGAGGTCGAAGCCAAATTGTTGTTGCAGGGAGAATAGCTTCTGACGCAGAAGGTCCTTGGCGGTCCCGTATTCTGTACAGGGACGCGCCGGAGTAGCCTCAGTCAGTTCTCCCGGGGTCAGTCCGTATTCGTAGCAAGTTCCTGTTACCACCAGACGTTTCAGGCCGTGATTGACACAGGAGGTGAGAAACGCGGTTTGCGCTGGTAGCTCGGCTTCGACGTGGTGCCGCGACTGATAATTGGGCAGCCCCCCCCATGCGAGATGGATCAATACATCCGGCTTTCCGAGGCTTTTGAACGGGTTGTCAGGGGGCGATGTGAGGTCCATGACCACGCGTTGGTTGGCTTCTGTCTCCGTGGGAAAGCGATCTTCAGACCTGCTGGTCGCAATGACGTCTATCCCGCGCGCGTGGAGGTCACGCAGCACATAGCTGCCGATGAAACCGCTGGATCCAGTTAACGCGACGCGCATGGGTTCAAATCACAGCCAGTTTCGGAATCGCGATGACAAACTTCCCGCCCCATTCACGGATATACGCCAGTTGCGCCGTGATTTCATCGCGCAAATTCCACGGCAGGATCACTACGAAGTCCGGCCGCGTCTCGCGGATGCGCGATTCCATGACTACGGGAATGCGCGAACCGGGGAGCCAACGACCCTGCTTGTGTGGTGAAGCATCCACGACATAATTGAGCAGGTCAGGTCGCACGCCCGTGTAGTTGAGCAGGGTATTGCCCTTGGCAGCGGCGCCATAGCCGACGACTTGCTTGTCGTTGCGTCTGCACTCGAGCAGAAAGGTGAGGAATGCGTTCTTGGTGGCATCGGCTTGTGCCTGAAAGCCATGGTAGAAGGCCATGTCCCGCATGCCGGCAGCGGATTCCTTGGCCAACAGTGCTGCGACGGCGGGTGTTTCCTGATGCGCGGCATTGTCGTGGCAAGCCCACAGGCGCAACGAGCCGCCGTGGGTGGGCAGCTCTTCCACGTCCCAGATACGCAAACCGTGTGCGGCGAAAATGCGTTGTGCGGTATGCAACGAGAAGTAGGAAAAATGCTCGTGATAGATGGTGTCGAATTGATTTTGCTCGACCAGCTGCAGCAAGTGCGGGAACTCGACGGTGATGACGCCTTCGGGCGCCAGCACGGCGGCGAGGCCGGCCGCGAAATCATTGATGTCGGGCACGTGCGCCAGCACGTTGTTTCCGGCAATCAGATCGACGTGGCCACGCTCGGCCACGAAATCCCGCGCCAACCGTTCACCGAAAAAATGTTCGATGGTTTCGATGCCACGTTCGCGGGCTGCGGCTGCCGTGCCCGCCGTGGGCTCGATGCCGATGCAAGGTATGCCGCGTGCCTTGATGTACTGCAACAGATAGCCGTCGTTGGAGGCGACTTCCATCACGAGGCTCTCAGGCCCCAGCTTCAGCCGCTCCACGACCTCGGTCACGTAGCGTTCGGCATGGGCAAGCCAACTGCGGGAGTACGAGGAGAAGTAAACATAGTCACTCGAAAACAGTGCATCATGTTTCTGCACTTCGTCCACTTGCACGAGGTGGCAATCGGGACAAGTGAACAGGCGCAGTGGAAAGTACATCTCCGGGGCGCTCAGATCGGCAGCGTTGAGGAATGCATTGGACGGCGGTGCGCTGCCGAGGTCGAGGAAGACGTCGCTCAATGCAGTCCCGCAAAAGCGGCAGTTCATGCGTATACCCCACTGAACGATTCGTCGATAAACGCGTATCCCTGGTCCCGCGCGGAAATCATCGATGCTGGCAACGGCCATGCGATCGCCAACTTTGGATCGTCGAGTCGCAAGCCGGCTTCGCAAGCCGGTGTCCATGGTGCGGTATGCATGTACAAGAGGTGTGCGTCGTCGGTCAGGGTCTGGAACCCGTGTGCGAAACCTTCCGGTATGAAGACGGCATTGTCGCTACGCTCGGACAATTCGATTGCATGCCACTGCAAAAACGTGGCTGATCCAGCGCGGACATCCACCGCCACATCGAAGACACGCCCACGCAGGCAACGAATGAGTTTGGCTTCCGCCGCGGGCGGCTTCTGATAGTGCATGCCGCGCAGCGTACCGCGTTTACCTGTTTCGGAAAGATTGATCTGGGTGAAATGCAAGCCAGGGCGAATCGGTGCAAGTTCCTGCTCGCAGAACAGGCGAGTGAAACGGCCACGTTCATCGCCGATCGGTGTGTGCCGGAGCTCGCACAGGCCAGACAACGGGGTCGGGTGGATGTTCACGTCATCACCCAACCAAGGCCAGCGGCGCGCGCATCATGGATATAGGCCGCGAGATCGTTGTCGCTGGCGACGCGTTTGGAGTCGTGGAATGCCCGGTACCATGCGGCGGTCCTGGCAACTGCCGTGTCGAGGTTCCACACCGGCCACCAAGCAAGTTCCTGTCTGGCTTTGTCACAGTTCAGCCGCAGCACCGCCGCCTCGTGCGGATGGGTTTGCCCGTCGTGCTCGATCCGCAACACGGGCCAATGCGCGCTCAGGTCTGAAGCAAGCGATTCCACCGTGACCTCGCCATCGCTGTCGGGTCCGAAATTCCATGCCTCTGTGAATCCTGCGTCATTCCATAGAACTTGACCGAGCCTGAGGTAACCCGAAAGCGGTTCCAGGACATGCTGCCACGGGCGGGTCGCCGCTGGGTTGCGAATTCGCAGTGCCTGCCCCGATGTTGCTGCGCGCACCAGGTCGGGTACCAAGCGGTCTTCGGCCCAGTCTCCTCCTCCGATCACATTGCCGGCGCGCGCCGTGGCGAGTCGCACCGAAGGTCCACCGTCGCTGTCCTTGTGGAAATAGCTTTTGCGGTAGCAATCCGACACCAGTTCCGCGCAGGCTTTCGAGCTGCTGTACGGGTCGTGACCACCAAGCGGATCGGTCTCGCGATAACCGTCGGTAGCTTCATGCTCGGCATAGACCTTGTCGGTGGTCACGTTGACGAACACACGCATCGACTCGCATGTACGCGTGGCTTCCAGAAGATTGATCAGGCCCATCACATTGGTATCGAAGGTGCCCGATGGGTCACGATAGCTCCGGCGCACCAAGGGCTGCGCCGCCAAATGAAAAATGATTTCAGGGCGGTGTGTGTCAAGCACGTGGTGGACACCCGTGGCGTCGCGCAGGTCGACGCGATAGTCAGCGATGTCGTCGAATGCCAGCAACATCCAATGCGAAGGTCGTGTATCCGGATCGAGAGCGAGTCCCGCGACCTCGGCACCCAATGCACGCAACCACATCACGAGCCACGAGCCCTTGAAGCCGGTGTGGCCTGTCACCAGCACCCTGCGGCCGGTGTAGACGTTGTCAAACAAGTTCAATGCCATGTCTTCCAGGGTGCGTTGCCCGATTGCCAGAGATCTTCCAGCTTGATCTTGTCGCGCAAAGTGTCCATGGGTTGCCAGAAGCCGTGGTGTCTATAAGCCGACAGTTGCGCTTCGTGAGCGAGACGTTCGAGCGGACGACGTTCCCAGATTGTGCTGTCGCCATCGATGTAGGCGAGCGCGCCGGGTTCGAGCACAAAGAACCCGCCATTGGCCCATGATCGGTCTCCGGCAGGTTTCTCTTCAAAGTTCGTGATGCGGTGGTGCTGAATATCGATGGCACCAAACCGGCCGGGTGGCTGCACGGCACACATGGTGGCCAGCGACTTTTGGTCACGGTGAAATGCGAGCTCAGCGGAGATGTCGATGTCTGCGACACCGTCGCCGTAGGTGAAGAAAAACGTCTCATCGTCAAGGTAGGGAGCTACACGTTTGAGTCGGCCACCGGTTTGCGTCTGGTCGCCGGTGTCGACCAAGGTCACGCGCCAAGGCTCGGCGTGTTTCTGGTGTACTTCCAGTTTGTTCGTGGACATGTCAAAGGTGACATCCGACATGTGCAGGAAATAGTTGGCGAAGTACTCCTTGATCATGTAGCCCTTGTAGCCAAGGCAGATGATGAAATCGTTGACGCCATGGTGGGAGTAGATCTTGAGGATATGCCAAAGCACCGGCATCCCCCCGATTTCGACCATGGGTTTCGGTCGTACGGTGGTTTCTTCGCTGATCCGGGTGCCAAAGCCGCCGGCAAGAATTACAGCTTTCATCCGATCTGTGCCTTGGTGTCAAAAAGGGCTGATTCTAGTCGCGGGTGCAACGAAAGTCGCCAGGTCGAGCCTCGTTTGTGCAAATTTAACCTCGGATCTGAGCCTTGCCTGTGTAAGGCCAAGCGGTCAATTTGCAGTCGAGACGGCGGGTTTGAGCGAGCTGTGAAGAAGTCCCCATCCAAGTACCGCCATCACCCATTCCGCGCACGCCAGTGCCAAAGGCATGCCAATGATACCGAGCCGTGTCGTGAGGATAACAGTGGCTATTACCAATACAGCCAAGCCAGTCAACTCGAAACCGACCCGCGCCCAAGGCCTACTCAGTGCCGTCAATACGCTGCCAGCCGCGATGCGTAATGCCATGCCGGGTACGGCCAGCGTCAACCAGTGGATGGTATGTTCGAGCCCATGGTATTTAGGACCGAACAACCACACGAATACCGGTGCGATGAACCACAGCAGCACGGCCAACGCGACACTGTAACCCAGTGCCGCGGCAAGTATCCGGCGCAACAGGCGAGCAGTGCGTTCGGGTTGATCTTGTCCCTCACGGAACAGTCGTGGCAAGGCAGACACCATCATGGCAATTACTGGCAGGGTTGCCGCACCGATCACCCGCGCGCCGGCTGCATACACGCCGCTGGCGGCGAGCGGTAGCAGCTTGGTGGCCAAGGTTTTGTCGAGCTCGGCCGGCCCCGTGGCAGTGACGTTGAGTGCGGCGTAGCCCGCCGCGTTGCGCAGTTCGTGCTTGTTTGGCAAACGCCAAACTGTCAAGGCGGGCCAGGGTGCGGGCATGGTTGCAGTGGCAATGGCAAGCGCGAGCAACGATGCGACAAAATAGCCATATCCGTACGCGGTAAGCGGGTCTGCTGGATGTAGCAGGAACACGCTGGCTGCGGCGGCGAGGCGCAGCGCCATTGGCAGGCTTTGCAACAGTTGCGAACGGGCGATCCGGTTGAGCCCCAAATGCTCCATCGCGGGTAGCGCGAGCAGTGGCTGCAGCAGCGTTTCGGTGGCGCCGATGGCGATCAACACGGTGATCGATACGCCCGCCTCACCCAGCACGAACACGCAAAGCAGAAGATAAATCGCCAGCAACACGCCGCCGCACAACAAGGTGAATGGCACGGCATAAGGGAGTACGTTCTCACGCTGCACGGGATCCCTGGATACTTCAGCCAGCAATACGGTATGAGTTCCGAAAGTGGCAAGCGTGCCCAGCATCACCGCCAACGCAACCACGCCCGCGAACGCGCCGAACTGGTGTGGCCCCAGCATGCGCGCGACCAGCAGCAAGGTTCCGGCTTGCACCACAAGCCGCAGGCCCAGCACGAAGCTGGTACGGACGGTGCCGCGTGCGATCGGGCCATGCGCGGTGGCGGGGAGCGGAAATTTCATGCTCGTCAGCTTTTACCCCTGCTCTGGTCATCGCTCTGCAGCGCTGCCGCAACTATCGACTTGGCAACCGTAGTGTTTGTGGTAGTACGAGTGCTCAGGCACGTCGAGATAATGCATGCCAGTGTTGGTGCGGTGGACATTGATCGTATTGGGGAGTGCGTTGCGCCAGATGGAGCCTTCACCGTGTTGATTCCCCCCAGAGGCTGGAAACGGGGGCGGCGTACAGTCGCTCGCCGAAAGGCAGCACGGCGTCTCCGTCGTACAGGATGATGCCGCAGCGAAAGCACGGCCCGCAGGCATGAGCGAGTTTGCGCAGGCCACGAAAATCGGTTGCATTCACGGTGGCAGCCGCTTTGACCTCTACCCCCACCGTGTCGCCGGCCCCGTTCTCGATGACCACGTCCACTTCGTTCTGATCTTTGTCGCGGTAGTGGGAGAACAAATATTCGTCATCTGTCGACCCCGTAAGCTTGACGAGCTCGGCGAATACGAAACCTTCCAGCAGATGGCCGAATTGTTTGGGCCGAGTCGCGAGAATCGTGTCAGTGATGCCCAGCAACGAGGCGAGCAGGCCGCTGTCCAGAAAATGCAGTTTCGGAGTCTTGATCAAGCGTGATAGGCGGTTGCTCGACCAAGGTTCCAAGGCGCGTACGAGGAACAATTGCTGGAATATGTCCAGATATTTGCGGACGGTCTTGGCATCGAGTGATAGTTGTCCTCCGACTTGTGCGTAATTGATCAACTGTCCTGAGTGCTGCGCAAGCGCGCGCAGTAGCCGAGGCATGTGGCCAAGCTTGTCCACGCTCGCAATATCGCGTACATCGCGCTGCACGATGGCGCGAAGATAATTGCGTGCCCAGTTGGCACGGCGCGCTGCATCGTGTCGCCGCAGCATCTCCGGATAGCCTCCGGTGAGCACCATGCGTTCAAGTGTTCTGCTGACGGTGGGCTGCCCGTGGAACGGTGGCATCCCTTTGAAAACGAGTCGCAGGAATGCCGGATGGGTGCGTTCAATTTCTGCCCGTGCCAGCGGCAGCAGGTCGATCACCGCCATGCGACCAGCCAGGCTGTCAGCTGCGGCAGGAAGCGATAGCACGTTGGTCGAACCCGTCAACAGAAAACGACCGGGTTGACGGTTCTCGTCTACTGATTTTTTGATGGCGCGAAACAACGCGGGTGCACGTTGCACCTCGTCGACGGTCAAACGATCCGTATCGCGAATGAACCCGGTCGGGTCGGCGATGGCTGCAGCCAGCGCGGTTTCGTCATCCAAGCTGCGGAATGTTCGACTGGCACCGAGAAGATCACGTGCCAAGGTGGTCTTTCCGGATTGACGAGGTCCATTCAGCAGCACCACGGGGGTGTCAGCAAGGGCCGCCCGGACGTGCTTCGTCTCTAGGCGTGGATAGAGGTTCGACATGGTTGCAGCCAAACGGAACGGCTTCGTCCAACCCGGATTATGCGTTCGTCCAATCGGGAATGCAAATCCGACCGATCGGGAATATATTACCGACCAATCCGGAAAGTTTCAGGTTCCCGCAGACTTGAGCGTTGACGTGTATGCGTCGATCAATGGGTGCTGCCATGCCGCAGGATGTCATGTACCGCCTCGAGCACCCGTTCCACATCCGAATCGGTCAGTTTCGGCGACAGCGGCAGGCTGACAGTCTGGCGGCCGAGGCGCATGGCATTGGGCCAGGCTTCGGGCTTCCAGCCGAACCGCTGTTGGTAATGCGGATGCTCCGGCACGGAAAGATAATGCACACCGGTGCCGATGCGGCGGGCGCTCATTGCATTGAGAAAGTCGTCGCGAGACATCCCGCAGCGCGCTTCGTCCACCATGATGGTGAACAGGTGGTAGGCGTGCCGGGTGTCCGATTCGGGCGGAGAGGGCAGGCCGATCGACAGGTCTTTGAGGCCTTCCATGTAGCGATTCCAGATGACTTCACGACGTTTCCAGTTGTGCTCGACCCGTGCGAGCTGGTGGATGCCGATGGCAGCCTGCAAATCCATCATGTTGTATTTGAAGCCGGCTTCGACCACTTGGTAGTGCTTGTAGCCCTGGTCGCCGAAACGATGCCAGGCGTCCTTGCTCATGCCGTGCAGCGCGAGCACTTTCGCGCGCGCGATGTGCGCCTCGTCGCGGCCGATGATCATGCCGCCCTCGCCGGTGACGACGTTTTTGGTTGCGTAGAAACTGAAGCAGCCGAAATCGCCGAAGGTGCCGGCTTTGCGATCGTGGTAGGTGGTTTCGATGGCGTGCGCGCAGTCCTCGATTACCATCAGGTCGTGCTTCATCGCGATTGACATGATCGCATCCATGTCGCAGGCGCGCCCGGCAAAGTGCACCGGCAGGATCGCACGGGTTCGTGGGGTGATGACGGCTTCGATTGCGGCAGGATCGATGTTCTGCGTTGCCGGGTCGACATCAGCCAGTACCGGCATCAACCCGGCGTGGATGATGGCATTGATCGACGCACAGAAAGTCATCGGTGTGGTGATGACTTCGCTACCGGGTTCGAGGCCTGCCGCGACCATGCTGACGTGCAACGCCGCGGTACAGGAATTCACCGCCGCAACCTGTGCCGGTTGCAAGCCTTGGTACGCGGCGAAATCGCGCTCGAACTGTGCCACCCGTGGCCCGGTACCGAGCCAGGACGATTGCATGCAGGCGACGACCTCGTCGATTTCGGCCTGCTCGATCAGCGGCGAGCCGAAGACCAGGAAGGGCGGGTCGGAGAGGTCATCGTTCATGGTCTGGTTCGATCCGCAATTGCGGTGCCTGTGGCCGCGTCAATGTTCGTGTACGGCAGAAGCCTGCAACCATTCCAGACGCAGCCCGGCAAATTGATCGAAGTCGCGGTCGAACGTTCCCAGCACAGCGCCGTGCTCGATGGCGATGGCGGCAAGATGCGCGTCGCTGACAAGATTTCCCCCACGACCGGCGCCAACGAGCAGGCGGGCAAGCAGAGATGCGTGGCGCTCCGTGGGGCTGATGATTCGGGCGCGCGGGTGCGTCAACCATTCCTGGATCACGTTCAGGGCGGTATCGAGCGGCAGGGCACTTGGCACGATTCGCTGTTGTGTGCTCAGGCGCAGGAATCCTGCCAATGCATGCCACGTGAATCCGATTCCGGCCGGATCCTGAAAAGCGTCTTCAAGCCACCGGGCGGCCGCGGTGCGTTGGGGCGCATCCAAATTGACCGCGTACACCAACAAATTGACGTCGGGTGTCTTCACCGCGGCGGTAGCCAGCCGTGATCAATGTCGTCCAGTTCGTCCGCCAGAGCCAATGCCTTGGTCAGGTCCACCAACGGAACGCCCAAGTGAAATGCGCGCTGCTTGAATGGCGGGACGCTTTCCTGACGCGCGGCAAGCCCAGCCCGCACGGCCTGGTTGACCGCGTCCTTGAAGTTGATTCCGCGTTCGCGCATGGCCCGTTTCAACAGGGCTTCGACGTCTGGTTCGAGGGTAATGGTTGTGCGCATGACAGCAAAAGCATCATTTCAGAGACATCATGATGCGTCATCTGTGCTCTTGAGTCAAACTCGCGGTTCAATGCGTCGGGCTGGTTTTGCCCTGCTCGGCCATTCGCTCCAAAGCCGCAATCTGCTTGTCCAACCGACCGAACGCATTCATTCGGCGCAACTCGTCGATCTGCTCCAGCGCGCGTTCGGTCTTGCCCTGCTTGGCATACAACGCGGCCAGATCCACGCGATAGGCGGGTTCGTGCGGATCGCCAGCCACCGCGAGCGCAAGATATTTGGTGGCCAGTACATCATTGTGCAATTGATCGCGCTGGAAATCGGCATAGGCGCCATCGAGGCGTGCAATAGGGTGCGGGCGCGACAGCGCGGCCTGATAGGCGCGTTCCAGCCACGACACATCAAAAATACAGATGCCGCTGGCGTGGCAGTTGGACAGTGAAATCAGGCCGGAAATGTCTTCCTGACGCGTTGGCTGGCTGCGCAATTTATGGATCATGGAATGCCAGTACGCGGTGTCGTCACCCTGGCGGTGGTGGTCAGCAATCATGATCATCGCCTGATCCGCCAACGCTGAAGAGCCCGGGATCGCGGCGGCGCGACGCAGATATTTCCATGCCTCTTTCAACAGGGGCGACGGCTGGTAGTTCGAGGCGATCAACAGCAATCGACCGGCTTCATAAGTCGCGCGCGGGGAAGCGGGATGGCGGTTGGCTTCGGCGACGGCCAGCCTGAGCGGGTTCGACCACTCCACCGAACGCAGGTACGTCGCCGAGCCGAACCACAGCAGCGCGACGGCGACCAGAAAACCGCGCAGCAGCGGTAGGCGGATTGACTTGCGCAATCCCAGCAGCAGCGTTCCGGCTGCGAGCAGCACACCGATCGATGCGAAATACATGCGCTGCTCGTAGACCAGTTCCAGCGGCACGATGGTCGCGGTCAAAAGTTGCGCGGCAAAGAACCAGCCGATGCCGAGCGAGACCAGCGGGCGACGATTGCGCAGCAGCACGGCGACCACGATCAAGGCGGCCAGCAACAACATCGCACCAAGCGTGGTCCATGGCGTCAGCAGTCCCGTCGATTTCACGACTTCGTCGTGATAGAGGCTGAGCACTTCCGGATTCGGAAACAGCGTCCAGTGCAGGTAATCGACCAGCACCCGCGGCTCGGTCAGCAGGCGCTGGCCAAGCGTGAAGCTGCGCCCAGTCCATGAGCTGGGTCGCAGTGCGCCACGCAGCAACCATGCGAAACCCAGCACCGCCGGAATGAACAAGGTGATGGTGAAGAGCACCCAGACGCGCTTGTCGGTACGGTTTCCCGATGCGCCTGAAGAGCCATCCCCTCTCGCGCTGCGCGCGCGTTCGCTTCGCTCCGCCCTTCCTTCGGAAGGGGGAAGAAGTGTGTTGCTTCCTTCGGGAGGGGGAAGATGGGTGTTACCCCCTTCCGCAGGAAGGGGGTCGGCGCGTAGCGCCGGGGGGATGCTGCGCGTAGCGCGGGAGGATGACGTCGTACGCAGCGCGGTGCGAATGTCGGTATCGGTTTGCCGAAACCGCAACACGATCGCCTCGACCAGAAACGCGAACACCGGCAGCAGCACGGCGGTTTCTTTTGATGTGAGTCCCAGCACAGTGCCGAGCACGATGCCCAGGGTCGCCAACGAAAAGCCGCGCACTTCCTGCGCGAGCGTGTCTGCGGTCAGCATCTGCCGCCGTCCGACGAGATAGGCCCACAGGCCGCCCAGCACGAACACCTGGCACAGGCTTTCCATACGCTGCACCACGTACAACACCGCCATCAGGTTGATCGGCAGCAACAGCCAGCCCGCCGTCACCACCAGTGCCAGACGCGTCGCAGCCGGGTCGTCCAGCGTGGGCGCATTACGCATCCATGCGCGCAACCGCAGCAGTTCCCGCAGTACGCAAAACAGCAGCACGCCGTTCAACAAGTGAATCAGCACGTTGGTCAGCTTGAACGGCCATGGATCGCCGCCGCCTGCGTACCAGTTCAGCGCGAAAGTGATCGATGCCAACGGTCGGTGCAGAAAACTTGCGGGCGAGGACAGTGCGGCATTCACCCATGCCACCAGCGTTGAATGTCCCGGCGTGATGTGGATGGCGGCGTTGTCGACGATGTTGGGGTAGTCGTCGAACACCCAGCCGCCGGTCAGGCCCGGCCAGTACACGGCCGCAGTCGCGATGACCGCGATGGCAAGCAGCAACCAGGGCAGCCAGTTGCGGGTGCGGTCATTCAAGCGCATCGATGGGCTCCTTGGAGTAAGTGGTGAAGCATGTTAACGTGGGTCAGCACGAGAGCCGCTATGGCGAAACAGCATGCCAGTTGTATTCCGTCATCGTGGATTCAAATTGTTTTTCTATTCAAATGAAGGTTCGCCGCGTGAACCGATGCACATCCATATCGAGAAAGGTGATTGTGAAGCGAAGTTCTGGGTCGAGCCGCGCGTCGGAGTTGCCTACAATGACGGCTTCAACGCAAAAACGTTGCGTGAATTGCTCGTTCTGGTCGAACGAAACAGAAACCGCATAGTGAGGACATGGCATGGCTACTTCGGCTAAGGCCACATCGGTAAGTTTTGATTCGGACAGCATGTGGGTTGAGCTTGCTGACGGTCGGACTCTGGGCGTGCCGCTGGCATGGTTTCCACGTCTGCTCTCCGCCACGCATGCACAGCGTGCGGAATGCCGAATCAGCACGCGTGGGTTGCACTGGGAAAGCTTGGACGAAGATATCTCGATAGCAGCCTTGTTGAAGGGCTTGGGTGATCGCAGTTTGCGGCGACCACACGCCGCTTGATCCGGGCTCTCGTGTCTTTCATTTTTTTCCATCTTTCGCCGCTGCATCGGTCTTGAGCGTCTTGCGCAGATAGGCGGTTTCCTTTTGCCACCAACCTTGTTCGCGTAGTATCCATGCATGAATGCGCGGCATGCCGAAGCCGGGTTTCGGCCCCCGCGGCAGGCTGGCGAAGTAATCGAGGTGTTGCAAACCTTCGTGCGGAAAACCGTGTGCGCCAAGGTAGGCTGCCTGTTGCAGCGCCGCGCCGGGCTTCGGCGATACTGCCAAGGCATGATTGAAACGATCGAGCGCTTGTCGCGGCTTGCCTTCCGCCAAATCGAGCTCGCCCTGCAAGTGGGCGAGATCCTGCTGTCGGCCCTTCTCGTCGCGCCAGTGCGGATTGCGCCGCGCGGCGTCCAGCGTTGCTTGCAGCGCCGCGAAATCGAGACCCTTACAGGCGTGCGTCGACGCCATCGTGAGCGCCTCATTGAACCATTTGAACGCCGCCTCACCGCCGACCCTTGTATGGGCCAGTGCGTCTTCCGCGGCGGCGAGTGTTTGCGGGTGCACCGCGCCCAGTTTGCATTCCGCGCCTATCAGATTGATGGGCGCCTGGATGTCGTGTGGGTGCCTGGGCAGCGACAATCGCAAGCGCGCGGCTGCCAGTCGCGGCCGGTCGTGTGACATGTCGTACAGCGCTGCGTTGGTTTGTGCGCGCGCCGAGTCGGGATTGATCGCCGCCCATACCTGGGCTTGGCGGAAGCCCTCGCCCCACAATGTCGCCCGCTGCCAAGTCAGCATGCTCAGCGCCAGCAATACGCAAGCGGCACACGCGATTCGCAGGCCACGCAACAAACCGGGCCGGGTCAATCCGATGCCGATCGGCCAGAACAACAGCATCGCGGGCAGGTAGTTGCGGTGTTCGAAATACAGTTCCAGCGGAATCCAGCCCGACTCCATCAATTGCGCGGTGAAGTAGAACAACAGTGCCAGCGCGATCGCGGGATGGCGTTTGCGCAAAGCGAAACCCGCACCGATCAGTGCAAGGATCAACACCATGCATGGAATCGTGCTGGCCGGATGCAACCAACCCGTGGAAATCGGGAACGCGTCGTTGAACAGGCCGCTGGAGTGCGCGTGCGGAATGAACAGCAGGCGCAGGTAATCGGTCACGACGCGCGGTTCGGTCAGCAGGCGTTCGCCGACCGTCCAGCCACGTACCGCCGGTGTGTTGTGGATGGCGCCGGGTATCAAATACAACAGATACGCCAGCACCAGCGCGCCAGGAATGATCAGGAATACCGTTGCGGCTCGTCGGTACCAACGCCGCGTCTGCGCATTCGGCATCGGTCGGCGTGGCGCCAATACGATCCATTCGACCAGCAGCAACAACAATGGCAGCAGCGCGCCATTGGCCTTCGACAGCACCGCCAG
>JBOHYW010000062.1:0-18927 GCA_050738155.1 Rhodanobacteraceae bacterium | reverse complement strand
GTCCCCTTGCGCGTCTTTCGACACGCCGATCAGGCGGCCCGGCATGGAGCGCTTGAAGGCGTCGCGGCAGGCCATGAACGCGGCGTGCGGACCGCCGAAACCGAACGGTACGCCGAAACGTTGCGAGTTGCCGACCACGATATCGGCGCCCCATTCACCCGGTGGCGTGATGAGTGTGAGCGCCAGCAGGTCGGTCGCGACCGCGACCAATGCGCCCTTGGCATGTAGTGCGTCGCACAAGCCCTTGTAGTCGCGGGCGGTGCCAAAGCTGTCGGGGTATTGCAGCAGTACGCCGAAGCAATCGACGGTCGCGGCCTTTGCTTCATCATCAATGATGATTTCGATGCCAAGCGGTTCGGCGCGGGTCTGCAAGACTTCGATGGTCTGCGGATGCACGTTCTTTGACACGAAGAACACGTCGGATTTGTTGCCGCGCGCCGAGCGCTTCGCCAACGTCATCGCCTCGGCCGCGGCGGTAGCCTCGTCCAGCAATGAGGCGTTGGCGATTTCCATGCCGGTCAAGTCAGCGCACATGGTCTGGAAGTTGAGCAGGGCTTCCATGCGCCCCTGCGAGATCTCGGCCTGATACGGCGTGTAGGCCGTGTACCACGCCGGACTCTCGAGGATGTTGCGCAGGATGACCAGCGGCGTATGGGTGCCGTAATAACCCTGGCCGATGAACGATTTGAACACTTCGTTCTTGTCGGCGATCGCGTGCAGCTTCGCCAAGGCTTCCGTTTCGGTCATCGCCGGCGGCAAAGCCAGCGGGTTCTTCTGCCGGATCGCGGCCGGCACGATCGCGTCGGTCAGCGCTTCCAGCGAGTCGTAACCGATAGCCTGAAGCATCGTGGTGATTTCGGCATCGTCCGGACCGATGTGGCGGCCGATGAAAGCGTCATGCTGTTCGAGATCGTGCAAGGAAGGCGTGTTCTGGGTCATGGCAGTATCCGGGCTTGTGGCGAGCGTCGACGACAGCGCCTCGTGCGAAGCGGCTGTTGTGGAAAGTCAGGCCAGGGATGGCCGTTCTGGTCTTGGTGAACTGGAAACGGTAGGGTGAGTCATTGAGCGGCAACGATGCGGCGATCAGGGACGATCGCACAAACAAACATGCCCCTCTGTCCCTTGTACCTGAGAGTTTCGCAGCATCGCGCTGCTTGCCCCTTCGGCGCCGGTTCTTTCGATGTGCCGAAAGCCGGTCTCTCCAGAGTTTTGAAAGTGGTGGTATCGGGCCTGAGCGATTACGGGCGTTGCGCCTTCGGCAGCACAGGAAGCATGCTTCTTCCACCGGACGGACGATTATACA
Source organism: Rhodanobacteraceae bacterium (assembly GCA_050738155.1). GTDB lineage: Bacteria > Pseudomonadota > Gammaproteobacteria > Xanthomonadales > Rhodanobacteraceae > 66-474. Next base: position 17,624 of record JBOHYW010000062.1, on the reverse strand, counting down.
GGCGTCTTTCATCGCAATGATTTAGCATCCCCATTGGCTCTGTCCAGGCAACCACCATGCCCGTCCCTTTCCGCCTGCGGCAACTCGACCATGTAGTACTGCGCGTGCGCGATGTCGCGACGATGCGGCGTTTTTATTGCGACGTGCTTGGCTGCACGTCGGAGCTTGACCAGCTGGATATCGGCTTGTTCCAGTTGCGCGCCGGCGAGTCGTTGATCGACCTGGTCGATGTGAACGGCAAGCTCGGCCGGCAAGGCGGTGCAGCACCGGGTTCCGAGGCGCACAACGTGGACCATTTTTGCCTGAGCCTGGATGGTTATGACGAGGCCGCAATCGTCGCGCATCTGCGGGCGCACGATGCCCGGGTCGGCGACATCGGCATGCGCTACGGCGCAGAAGGGCAGGGGCCTTCGATCTATGTGCTGGATCCCGAGGGCAATACGGTGGAATTGAAGGGGCCGCCGCTGCCCGGTTCGCTGGTCAAGGGCGGCACCTGATCCGGAATACGCGTAGGAGAGGAAACGAAGATGCCATGCCTGATGGTCCTGTTTGCCTTGTTCGTGCCGCGCGTGGTGATCGTGCTGTTGTGGCTGTTCACCCACTGGTTCAGCGGTATTTTCTCGATCGCCCTGTGGCCGGTGCTGGGCTTCGTCTTCCTGCCGACCACGCTGCTTTGGTACACCGCGGTGCAACACTGGTTCGGCGGTCACTGGACGCTGTGGCCAATCGTGGGCATCGTGATTGCATTGCTGATTGACTTGTCGCCGGCGGGTGGCAGGCGCAGACGTGTGCATCGGTTGTGACCGCACATTGAGCGCGAGATCCATCCGTCTGAAGGCATGTTCGCAGCGGCTGTTGCGAAAAGTCAGGCCATGGAAGGCCGCTCTGGTGCCTGTCGACGCATGACCGGCGTGGCGGAGCCCAATTTTGATGGAGCAGCGATCAGGGACGATCGCACAAACAAGCCATCCACGACTTCTGGCAGGGGTATGTGACAAAAGTTGGGTCTAGGATCGGCGGGCTGCGTTTCCCCCTCGCCGATCGGAGCCCTCCATGCCCTCCATGCCCTCCATCCGTCCTGCTGTTTGCGTATTGCTCGCTTCCGGGCTGCTCGCGTTTGGCGCCGGCGCGCATGCGCGCCAGTTGACCAACACCGACTACGCGCGCGCGGTGAAATTCCTCGCGCCGCAAACCGCGCCGCTGGTCGATCACGACGTGCCGCGCGTGCACTGGCTCGCCGGCACGCACTTCTGGTATCGGGATCACGACGCCTCGGGCGATCACTTCCTGGAAATGGATGCCGTCACCGGCAAGGTCGCGTACGCATTTGACCAGGCCAAGCTCGCGGCTGCACTGGGCAAGGCGCGTGGCAAGCCGATCGATCCGAAAAAATATCCACGTCACTTCGACTATCGGGTGCTGGCGGACGGCAAGCTCGAGGTCATGCTCGGCAAGAAAACCTACCGCTGCGACCTCTCCGGTGTTGGCGTTTGCACCAAACCCTCGAAAGCGGACAGCTCGCCAGGCGCATTGTCGCCCAACAAGAAGCTGCTCGCGTTCGTGCGCGACTGGAACCTGTGGGTGCGCAATGTCGCCACCGGCAAGGAAACCCAGCTCACCTTCGATGGCGTCAAGAATTACGGCTACGCGACCCAGAATGCCGGTTGGGTGCACGGCGATGGTCTGATCGTGCGCTGGTCGCCGGATTCGAAAAAGATCGCGACCTATCGGCAGGACCAGCGCGGCATCGCCGACATGTACACGGTACGCACCGGCGTCGGACATTCGAAGCTGGATGCGTGGCCGTACCCGCTGCCGGGCGACCAGAAGGTGTTCATGATCGAACCGGTGGTGATCGATGTTGCCACCAAAAAGATGGTGCGCCTGAAGATGCCGCCCGAACAACGCCTGTCGACCTTGTGCGACACATTGGCCTGCGATGGCGGCGAACCATACACCTGGAGCGACGTGAAGTGGGCGCCTGACGGCAACACGTTGGCGCTGGTTTCGACCTCGCGCAACCGCCAGCACGAATGGTTTCGCGTTGCCGACGCCAAAACCGGCACGGTGCATACCAAGTTCGAATTCACCGCCAAGGATTATTACGAGAGCGGCCACGGGCGCGTGAACTGGCAATACCTGCCCGGCTCCAATCGGGCAAGCTCCGGTCAGGCCATTTGGCCCTCCGAACAGAACAACTGGAACAACCTGTATCTCTACGACCTCAAGACCGGCAAGCAACTTCACGCGATCACCAATGGTGAGGGCAACGTCGACGAAGTGCTGCACCTCGATCGTCGGTCGCGCACGTTGTGGTTCGTCGGCAATGCCCGCACGCCGGGCATCAATCCGTATTACCGGCAGTTTTTCAAGGTCAATATCGATACCGGCAAAACCACGCTGCTGACGCCCGAGAGGGCCGACCACACCATCACGATGTCGCCGGATGGCAAGTACTTCGTCGACAGTTGGTCGACGCCGACCGAACCGCCGGTGACCGTGCTGCGTTCGTCAGCCGACGGGCACATCGTCGCGACGATCGCCAAGGCCGACATTTCACGCTTGCAGGCGGCGGGTTGGGTGCCGCCGGTGCCGATCACGGTGAAGGCGCGTGACGGCAAGACCGCGCTGTACGGGCTGATGTTCAAGCCGACGAATTTCGATCCCCACAAGCAATACCCGGTGGTCGATTACATCTACCCCGGCCCGCAGACCGGTTCGGTGTTCACCTTCAGTTGGATGCCGGCGCGCAGCGATCACCAGGCAATGGCGGAACTCGGTTTCATCGTGGTCGCGATCAACGGCATGGGTACGCCGTGGCGCTCGACCAGTTTTCACCATTACTGGTACGGCAACATGGGTGACGACACGCTGCCCGACCAGGTCGCCGGTATCAAGGAACTGGCCAAGCGCCATCCATGGATCGACGTCGATCGCGTCGGGATCTGGGGGCATTCCGGCGGTGGCAACGCGACCGCCACGGCGATGTTCCGCTACCCGGATTTCTTCAAGGTCGGCTGGTCCGAGAGCGGCAATCACGACAACCGCAACTACGAGAACGACTGGGGCGAGAAATACCAGGGCCTGCTGGTGACCAACAAGGACGGCACCACCAATTACGACAATCAGGCCGATGAGTTGATCGCGAAGAACCTCAAGGGGCACCTGATGCTGACGCACGGTTCGATTGATGACAACGTGCCGCTCAGCAATACCTTGCTTGTCGTCGGCGCGCTGGTCAAGGCCAACAAGAATTTCGACATGATGATCCTGCCGAATGAGCACCACGGTTACGCTGATGACAGCGATTACGTGATGCGCCGACGCTGGGACTACTTCGTCAAATACCTCGCCGGCAACACGCCGCCGCACGAGTTCAAGATTCCGTCGTCGTCAAATTGATCAGAGCAAAGATTTTGGTCCGCGAAGGACGCAAAGAACGCAAAATAAAAAGCTCTTTCGGCTCTATTCGCGTTTTTTGCGTCCTTCGCGGACAAAGGGCTTCTGCTTGCGTTCATTTGCGTGCTGAACTGCCTTCAATGAAAAGGAGGGTGAGATGAAATTTTCCAGTAACGCGTTGAGCGCGGCCGTGTTGGCGGCCATCTCGGTTGCGGCGTTCGCCAAATCCGGTCCACCGTCGACGATCAAGTATCCGGTGGCGCACAAGGACTCGACCATCGATACCTACTTCGGCGTCAAGGTGAAGGCGCCGTACCAGTGGATGGAAAACCTCACCGACCCGCGGTTGCACAAGTGGGTGGATGCCGAAAACAAGATCACCAACGACTACCTGTCGAAGATCCCGGTGCGCAGCTGGATCGATCATCGCCTGACCCAGCTTTGGAATTACGCGAAGGAAGGCACGCCGGAGCAGCTCAAGAACGGCATGCTGTTCTTCCGTCGCAATTCGGGCCTGCAGAACCAGAGCGTGGTGTACGTGCAGGATTCGCCGACGGCGAAACCGCGCGTGTTGATCGATCCGAACAAACTGTCGCCGGACGGCTCGGTCCAGCTCAAGTTCGGCGTGCCCTCGCCGGACGGCAAGTACTACGCCTACGCGCTGTCCAAGGGCGGCTCGGATTGGGAAACGCTGCACGTGATGGACGTCGCGACCGGCAAGCAACTTGCGGACGTGGTGCACTGGGTGAAGTTTTCAGGGCTCTCGTGGATCCACGACGACAAGGGGTTTTTCTATTCGCGCTATCCTGAACCGCCGGGCGGCGAGAAGGCGATCAGCCATGCCGTGGTCGACCAGAAGCTGTATTACCACGCGCTCGGCAAGCCGCAGTCGGACGACAAGCTGATCTATGCGCGCGCCGATTTGCCGCATGCGGGCGTCGGCGGCGGCCTCAGCGAAGATGGGCGTTACCTGCTGGTGTTCCTGCAAAACAACACGATCAGCAAGAACGAGTTGTACTACGCCGATCTCGGCAACCCGGAAAAACCCGATCTCGCGGCGAAGATCGAACCGCTTTATACGAAGAACGATGCGGCGTATTCGCCGATTGGCCACGTCGGCGACACGCTGTACCTGCAAACCACGCTGGATGCGCCCAAGGGCAAGATCGTCGCGGCGAAGTTCAACGATCCCGATCCCGCGCATTGGCGCACGGTGGTGCCTGAAGGCAAGGGCGTGCTGGCGGGGGCGACCATGGCCGACGGCGACATTCTCGCCAATTATCAGGTGGTGGCCAAGAGCCGCCTCGAACTGTTCAATACCGCCGGCAAATTGCTGCACGCCTTGACGATGCCGACGCTGGGCACGGTCGGCGGGGTGTCCGCGCGCAACGATTCGAAGACGCTGTATTACGCGTTCACGTCGTACCTGTATCCGACCACGATCTACCGTTATGACGTCGCGGACGACAAGACGTCCATTTACTTCAAGCCGGATGTGAAATTCGATCCGGCGAAGTACCAGACCCGGCAGGTGTTCTACACCTCGAAGGACGGCACCAAGGTGCCGATGTTCATCGTCGCGAAGAAAGGCATCAAGCTCGATGGCAGCCATCCGACCGTGCTGTACGGCTACGGTGGCTTCGACATTTCGATCACGCCGGGTTTCAATCCGATGCTGCCGGTGTGGCTGGAGATGGGCGGCGTATATGCGGTCGCCAATATCCGGGGCGGTGGCGAATACGGCGAGGCGTGGCACCACGCCGGCATGCTGGGCAAGAAGCAGAATGTGTTCGACGATTTCGCGTGGGCCGCGAAATACCTGATCGGGCAAGGCTACACGTCATCGCAGCACCTCGGTATCCAGGGTTATTCCAACGGCGGTCTTCTGACTGGTGCGTCGATCACCGAGCACCCGAAATTGTTCGGCGCGGCGTATATCGGCCACGGCGTGCTGGACATGCTGCGCTATCAGAAATTCTCGGGCGGTGCGTTCTGGGTGCCGGAATATGGAAGCTCGGACAACAAACAGGCGTTCCAGTGGTTGATCAAGTATTCGCCGCTGCAGAACATCAAGCAGGGCACCTGCTATCCGCCAACCCTGATCACTACTTCGTGGGATGACGACCGCGTGGTGCCGAGCCACGAGTTCAAGTTCGCCGCCAAGATCCAGCAGGTCCAGGGATGCGCCAATCCCATCCTGCTGCATACGACCGGCAGCACCAGCCACACCTACATGCCGACCGACAAGCAGATCCGGCAGGATGCGGATGTGTGGGCGTTCGAGGCGTACAACCTCGGGATCAAGCAGCCGCCGAAGTCTGGCAAGTGAATGCGAAGCTTCGGCTTTTCTTCCCCCTTCGGAACGAATGGGGAGCGAAGCGAATGCGCGCATGGCGCGAGAGGGGAATGGCTCTTCACGAGTCGCGAGTGGGAGCGGGCCGGCGCGAAGCGCCGTCTTTTTCTTTTGCCCGCGAGCGCTCGGGACTGGCGGGTCCAGCGTGGTAGGCCGGTTCAAGGAGCGCAGCGACGGAACCGGCGGCATGGACGCCAAGGGCTTCGGCTTCATCACGCCCGACGGCGGCGAGCCTGCGGCATCGGGCAATGCCGGCTCCGGCCTTCGGCCTTGAGTCGGCCTACCTTTTGCGTTATTTCTTTCGGTAACGAAATGATATAACATTGCGAGGCTTGCCCGGGTAGCGTGATGTCGCGGAGCCGGCGCAGCCCCCTCCGGCCGTCGAACGGATTGACGCCGTCGTCATTCCGCTGGATGAAAAACGGTCTCGCATGATCCCGACATTGTCGTCGCAGGCAGGAATACGGCGCGCCGCAGGCGTAGCAGTGCTGGCATCGATGCTGGTCTTGGCCGGTTGCGCGGCCGGCCCCGACTTCAAGCCGCCGGCGCCGCCGAAGGTGAGCGGTTATCTCAATCATCCACTCAAGCCAACCGCACAAACGCCGCACGTTGCGGCCGGCGCAACGCAGCGTTTCGAGGCGGGCGCCGACATTCCGGGCGACTGGTGGACGCTGTTCCATTCGCAGTCGCTGGATGCCTTGGTCAAGGCGGCTCTCAAGAACAACCACGATCTGAAAGCCGCGCAGGCGGCGCTGCGGGTTGCGCACGAAGACGTATTGGCCCAGCGTGGCTCTTTTTTCCCCGCGCTGTCGGCAGGCTTGGCGGCCAGCCGTCAACGTGATCCCGCGGCTGCACTGGCCCCGGTGCCCAGCAACAACGCATACCTGTACAGCTTGTTCACGCCGCAACTTTCGATCAGCTACACACCGGATCTGTTCGGCCTGAATCGGCGCACCCGCGAATCATTGCAGGCACAGGAACAAGCCGCGCGTTTCCAGATGATCGCGGCGTGGACCACGCTTGCTTCCAACGTGGTAGTGACCGCGGTGCAGGAAGCGTCGTTGCGTGGGCAGGTAGCTGCGACTCACAAGCTGGTCGCCCTGGAAAAGAAAAGCCTCGATATTCTGCAACTGCGGTTCCGCAAGGGCGCCGCCAGCAAGCTCGATGTGTCCGCGCAACAAGCGCAACTCGCGCAAACACAGGCGGGGCTGCCGCCGCTGGTGAAGCAACTGGCCGCGACGCGACACGCGCTGGCGGTATTGATCGGGGCGTTCCCCGGTCATTTGTCCGCACATGTCTTCAAGCTGGACAACCTGCATTTGCCGCAGGACCTGCCGGTCAGTCTGCCATCAAAGCTGGTTGCGCAGCGCCCCGATGTGCGTCAGGCGCGCGCCAACCTGCATGCGGCCAGCGCCGCAATCGGCATCGCTGCCGCGGAACGCTTGCCGCAAATCCAGCTCACTGCCGATGCCGGCAGCACGGCATTGGCGATCTCCAAGGTGTTCACGTCCGGCACCGGCTTTTGGGGGATCGCCGCGTCGGTGGCCGCGCCGATCTTCGAAGGCGGGCAACTGATGCACCAGGAGCGCGCGGCGAAAGCGGCCTACGTCGAGGCCGCCGAACAGTACCGCGGCACGGTGCTGCATGCGTTCCAGAACGTCGCCGATGCGCTGACCGCACTGCAGCAGGATGCCGACGCGCTGCAGGCCACGGCGACAGCCGAGCGCGCCGCGGAGACCACCCTGCGGCTCTCGCAGCTCAAATTGCACCACGGCGATATCGGCACGTTCGAATTGCTCGCCGCCGAGCAGTCGTACCAACAGGCACGCATCGCGTTGGTGCAGGCCAAGGCCGACCGGTTCGCCGACACTGCGGCGCTGTATCAGGCGCTGGGTGGCGGGTGGTGGCATCACAAGAACCTGAACAAGTGATGGACATGATCAGACAATTGCGCTGCGGCACGCACCCTGCCTTTCAGGTGGTGCGGCGAAATTTCCTCGTCATCCCGGGGCTGCGCGCGCTGTATGCGCGTAGAACCCGGGATCTGCTTCGAGCCGGGAACGGGATGGAAGCAGATAGACTCGCCGCATCCTGTGGCTCGCCCTTCGGGTCATCGCTGCCGCGATGTTCGCTCCGGCATCCCGCCTCCGCAGTCGGATCGTCCCCGCTGTGCGGGCGCGTCCGGAATGACGATGAGCGTGGGCCGTCGGCTCGGAAGGATGGGCGCACGCGGTCGGTTCTGGAAGCCGGGCGCACGCGTTGGGTCCGGAATGGCGGCAGATACGGGTGGTCGGTCAGAGCGCCGCGCGCGATAGTCGTGGCAACGGTATTCGGCATCGGCGCGCTGCTCGCCGGCTGCTCCGGCAAGCCGCCACCGCCGCCGGCATCCACTACGCCCCACGACGTCACGCTGACCAAGCAGCAACAACAAAGCATCCATATCGTCACGGTCGCATCGGCCAAGTACCACACCACGGTCACCACCACCGGCGTGGTCGATTTCGACCACAATCGAGCGACGCAAGTACTTGCGCCGTTTTCGGGCGCGGTCAGCAAATTGCTGGTGACGTTGGGCGACAAGGTCAAGCAAGGCCAACCGCTGGCGGCAGTGGATTCGCCCGATTATGCCGCTGCGATCGGCGCTTATCGCAAAGCCGTGCTGGCCGCCACTGCGGCCGATTCGATCGCCGCGAATGACAAGGATTTGTACGCGCACCAAGCGATCTCGCAGCGCGAAAACGCCGCTGCGCAAGCCGATGCGGCTGGCGCAGACGCCGACCGTGCCGCTGCGCTGCAAGCACTGGTGGCGTTGCACATGGATTCGAAAACCATCGCCGCGATTCGTGCGGGCAAGTCGGCCGTGCATGGGTCGGGCATGATCCGCGCGCCGATCACGGGCACCGTTGTCGAAAAATCCATCGCGCCGGGGCAAACGCTCAGCGCCGGTACGTCGCCGTGTTTCACCATCGCCGATACGTCGAAAATGTGGGTGATGGCGCGGGTGTTCGGGGCTGACCTGGATCGCGTGCAGACAGGTGATCCCGCAACGGTCGACCTTGGTGACGGCGGCAAACCGCTCACAGGCACCGTCACCAACGTCGGGGCGGTGGTGGATCCCGACACACGTTCGGTGGCTGCGCGGGTTGCGGTCGACAACCCCGACGGCGCGCTCAGGAAGGCCATGTTCGTCGAGGTGCACATCCGTTCGCGCGTCGCGCGCGACGGAATCCTGATCCCGGTTTCGGCGGTGCTGCGCGACGACGAGAACCTGCCGTTCGTGTATGCCGTCGCGAAAGGCGGCGGTTATGCGCGACGACCCGTGACGCTGGGCTCGCGCGTGGGTGATCGCTACGTGATTCCCGAAGGGCTCCATGCCGGCGACAAGGTGGTGGTGGACGGCAGCATCTTCCTGCGCTTCATCCAGTCGCAATGAGCGCGCAACACCTGCCCGAAGGATCGGAGCCGCGCAAGGCTTCGATCATCAACCGGATCGTGGCGTTTGCGCTCGAGCAGCGGCTGCTGATCGTGCTGCTGTCGCTGGGCATGGCGGCGGCCGGCGTGTGGGCCTACAAAGTGCTGCCGATGGATGCGTACCCGAACCTGTCGCCGCCGATGGTGGACATCGTTGCGCAGTGGCCGGGGCATTCGGCGGAAGAGGTCGAACGGCGGATCACGGTGCCGATGGAACTCGGCATGAATGCCATTCCGGGGCTCGTGACCAAACGTTCGATTTCGCTGTATGGCCTGTCCGACGTCACGCTGACGTTTTCCGACAGCACCGATCACTATTTTGCGCGCCAGCGCGTGTACAACCGCTTGCCGGGCATAACCCTTCCCGACGGTGTATCGCCGTCGATTTCGCCGATGTCGCCGCCATCGGGCCTGGTTTATCGCTACGTGTTGCAAAGCACCGACCGCTCGCCGATGGAGCTGAAAACACTGCAGGATTGGGTGGTCGCGCCGCAATACCGCTCGGTGCCGGGTGTCGCCGACGACTCGGGCTTCGGCGGCGGCACCATGCAATACCAGGTGTTGCTGAATCCGGTGAAGATCGCCTCGCTGGGGCTGTCGGTGTCGCAGGTGGAAGCGGCCCTGGCTGCCAACAACGGCAATTCAGGAGGCGGGTTCTATCAGCAGGGCGGGCAGTTTTTCTATGTGCGCGGCCTGGGTCGTATCGAGACATTGAAGGACATCGACAACATCGTGCTGGCCGTGCACGACGGTACGCCGGTGTTGGTGAAAGACGTAGCCAGCGTGAAGGTCGGCATCGCCCCCCGGCTTGGCGAGTTCGGCTACATGAACCAGAACGATGCCGTCGAGGGCGTGATCCTTGCGCGTACTGGTTCGAAAACCCAGGACGTGCTGCAACGGGTCGAGGCCAAGACCAGGGAACTCAACGGCCAGATCCTGCCGAAGGACGTGAAGGTCCATCCGTTTTACGACCTCACCGACCTGATCAACGAAACCCGTGGCGTGGTGATGCACAACCTCACCATCGGGCTGGTGCTGGTGATCGTGGTGCTGGTGTTCTTCCTGTACGACCTGCGCGCCGGATTGATCGTCGCAGTGACGATTCCGCTGGCGCTGTTGTTCGCGTTCCTGTGCCTGGACTTGAAAAACGCCTCGGCCAATCTGCTGTCAATTGGCGCAGTGGATTTCGGCATCCTCGTGGATGGCGCGATCTTCATGGTCGAGAACATCTTCCGTGAACTGGCCGCGCGGCGCGGCACCGAGTTCGAGATCAAGGATGTGATCCTGTCTGCTGCCGCCGAGATCGACCGTCCGCTGGTGTACGCGGTGGCGGTAATCGTGGCCAGCTTCCTGCCGATCTATTTTCTTTCCGGGCCGTCCGGCACGCTGTTCAAGCCGATGGCCGACACCATGATCTTCGCGCTGATCGGTTCGCTCGTCGTCACGTTGACGTTGCTGCCGGTGTTGTGTGCGTTGCTCATGCGCCGCGGCGTGCGTGAACGCCGCAACGCGATCTACGAGAAGTTCAAGGCGTGGTATGTGCGCTGGCTGGATCGCTCGATGCGGCTGCCGTGGCGGGTGACCGGGGTTACGGTGATTCTGCTGATCGCGGCGCTGGCGATGATGCGCGGGATCGGCGCCGAGTTCATGCCGAATCTCGACGAGGGTTCGTTGTGGGTGCGGGCGACCATGCCCTACACCATTTCGTTTCAGAAGGCGTCTGAGATTTCGCCTCAAATTCGTGACGTGCTGCGTTCGTTTCCGGTGGTCACCACCGTGACGAGCGAACTCGGCCGGCCGGACGACGGCACCGATTCCACTGGCTTCTTCAACGATGAATTTTTCGTCGGACTGAAACCGTATTCCGAGTGGCACGGCAAATATCACAGCAAGCAGGCGCTGATCGCGGCGATCGACAAGAAGCTCGAGAGATTCCCCGGCGTCCAGTTCAACTTCACGCAGCCGGCCGAGGATGCGGTGGACGAGGCCGAGACCGGTCTGAAAAGCGCGCTGGCGGTGAAGATATACGGCCCGAGCCTGCAGGTGCTGCAGAAGGAAGGCAAAGCGGTCAAGACGGTGCTGCAGCGCGTGCGCGGCATCACCGACCTGACATTGGTGCATGAACTCGGCCAACCCAACCTGGCGATCAAGATCGACCGCGCCAAGATCGCGCGCTACGGTTTGAACGTTGCCGACATCAACAACCTCATCAATGCCGCAATCGGCGGCGACGTTGCCACCGAAGTGACGCAGGGCGAGAAACAGTTCGACCTGGTGGTGCGGTTGCAGAAGCCGTTCCGCAATACGCCCGAGGCGATCGGCGACATTCCGGTGGCCACCCCGGGCGGACAGGAAATCCCGCTGAAGGAACTGGCAAATATCAGCGTCGCCAATGGCGCCTCGTTCATCTACCGCGAGAACGGGTCGCGCTACATCGGCGTGCAATATTCGGTTGCCGGACGCGATCTGGCCGGTGCCGTCGGTGACGCGATACAGCAAGTCGCCAGGGACGTGAAATTGCCGCAGGGTTACCGTCTCGAGTGGGGCGGCGAGTACAAGGATTACACCGCTTCGCGCGAGCAGATGGAGGTGATCCTGCCACTGACGGTGTTGTTGATCTTCGGCCTGCTGTTCGTGTTGTACGGCAACTTCAAATTCCCGTTCGTCACCATCGTGGGCGTGCTGCTGTCGGCGCCGTTCGGGGCGATCCTCGCGATGTGGTTGACCGGCACGCCATTTTCGGTGTCGTCCGACATCGGTTTCATCGTGCTGTTTGGCGTATCGGTGTTGACCGGCGTGGTCTACATCTCCTGCGTCAACGAATTGCGCCTGGGCGGCATGGACATCGCGCGCGCCGCGCACGAAGCCGCGGTACTGCGGCTGCGTCCGATCATGATGACCGCGGTGGTGGCAGCGCTGGGGTTGCTGCCCGCGGCGATCGCGACCGGCGTCGGCACCGATTCGCAGCGGCCGTTCGCGCTGGTGATCGTGGCCGGCATGATTTCACGCTTGGTGATCGGCATTTTCATCGTGCCCGTGCTGTACCAATTGGTGGCGCGCAAGGGCGATCGCTTGCAGGTGTGATTCCATTCTTGCGTCAATGCAGTGGTATCGACCATGCAGGCATTCCGAATGAACCGGCAAGCTTTGGACGCGGATTCACGCGGATGCACGCGGATGAACGCGGATAAACAAGGATTCGATGAGAACCCGTGTCTATCGGCATTTTTTCGTTTTGGTCCGTGTCAGGCCGTGCTCCTTCTCGCTTGTTTGACGATGTAGAAATGGAATGACTCGTGTCCGTGGGCTGGCGGGAGAAGCGTCGATCTGAATATTGTGAAACGACGTGTTCGCTGGCCACACCCATGCGGTGAGTGGAGGCGTATGCTGGAAGCTCGAAGTCAAGGATGGGGGCGGTCCGTGGGCAGCAGGAGCGCCGTCCGTCCGTAATGATGGAGTAGCAGCACGATGTCAGGCTCAACCAATCAAAACTTCCATCACGGAAATATCGCCGGCAACCGGCCGCGCGGGACACCGCCCGATGCGGCACGTGCGGCCAGTCGGCGCGGACACGATGCCTCGAAGGAAGAGCGCGAGCGCCTGCTTGATGAGGAGCTTGTCGAGACGTTCCCGGCCAGCGACCCGCCTTCCTGGACCATGGGCGGTTCGGTGGTGAGCACGCTGCGGCATTGATCGCAGCCGGGAAACAATCTTGCGGGTGTTTTGACAACAAAAAACCCGCGACATGCGCGGGTTTTTCATCGGTAACTGGTGCCCAGGAAAGGACTCGAACCTTCACGGGTCGCCCCGCCAGCACCTGAAGCTGGTGCGTCTACCAATTCCGCCACCTGGGCAGGTGACCGCCGCGGCGCTTGGCGCCAGCGAGCCGCGTAAGATAGCTGGCCGGTGGGCTGGCTGTCAATGCAACCTTGGTTCGCCTGTGACGCACCAACTCAGTCGAGTCCAATCGTGCTACCTTGAATCGCATCTCTGGAGGGTTTTCTGATGAACAAATCGGTTGCTGGCATGTTGGTGGCGGGCGCGCTGACCTTGCTGCTTTTGGCTCCCGCATCGATGGCAGGTACATCGCAGCCTGTAGGCCCGGGCGCCGCAGCGCCCGACTTCACTGCGACCGCCAGCCTCGCGGGCAAGGATTTCACCTTCTCACTGAAAAAGGCCCTCGCAAAAGGACCGGTGGTGGTGTACTTCTATCCGGCCGCCTACACAGGCGGTTGCGATCTGGAAGCGCACACGTTCGCGAGCGAGGCAGGCAAATTCGTCAAAGCCGGCGCCAGCATCATCGGTGTGTCGGCGGACTCGATCGCGCGGCTCAACAAATTTTCGTCCGACCCAAAATACTGCGCCGGCAAGTTCCCGGTGGCTTCCGATCCGAGCGGCAAGATCGCGGCCCGCTATGGCCTCACGATGATGCCGCCGCAGAAGGGCGTCATCGACAAGCTTGGCCAGCCCGTCACCCACGGTTTCTTCCCGCGCACGACGTTCGTCATCAGCCGTGACGGCAAAATCATCAAGCGCTTGTCATCGAAAGACGATCACCTGACGCCCGACGAACACGTGAAGCGCTCGCTGGCGATCGTGCAACATTTGCAGACGGGCGGCAAAGCGCCGTAACGGGCGGCTTCGAACGCGGCTCTTGCTTTCGCGGCGCCGCTCCGCGACGCTGGCGGCATGCCCAAACGCCAGCGTCCACCATCCCGTTCCGCGCGCAAGCCACGCGCGGAAAACAAATCCCGCAAGCGCGCTGCCGGACCGACGCGTCCGGCCAAATCGGTGCCCTCAAAACCGCCTGCGCACAAGCGTGGCAAGCAGCCCGACGGTTTTGTCGACCCGCACGCCGAGCGTGAAGCCCAACGCTACCAGCACCCCATCCCGAGCCGCGAGGCGATCCTCGCGTTGCTGACCGAGCGCGGCAGCCTGTTGCGCGCGGATGACATCGCGACTGCGCTCGGCATCGATGATGAGCAACGTCGAGAGGCGTTGGACAAACGCCTGCGCGCGATGCTGCGCGATGGCCAGTTGCTGCAAAGCCGCCGTGGTGGCGTCGCGCCGGCGGAAAAAATCGGCCTGATCACCGGCACGGTGCTGGCCAATGCCGAAGGCTATGGTTTCCTGCGCCCCGACGAGGGCGGCGATGACTTGTATCTGTCGCCCGCGCAGATGCGGCAGGTGTTGCACGGCGACCGCGTATTGGCTTCGGTGGTTGGCATCGATCGACGTGGTCGTCGGCAAGGCGCGATTCGCGAGGTACTTGAACGGCGCGCACCGCGGCTGGTCGGACGCGTGGTCGAGGAGCATGGCGTGGTAGTGGTCGACCCCGACGATCGGCGCCTGCACCAGGATGTGTTGATCCCGCCCGACGCTCGCAACGGCGCACACGCGGGGCAGATCGTGATCGCCGAAATCACCGAGCCGCCGACGTCGCAGCGTGGACCGATCGGGCGAATCATGGCGGTGCTGGGCGAGCGGCTCGAACCGTCGTTGATCGTCGAGATGGCGATTGAAAGCCACGGCCTGCCGCACCAGTGGCCGATCGAAGTAACCCGCGAAGCCGAAGCCATCGAACCGCGGGTGGCCCGCGCCGAATACGCCGAGCGCGTGGATTTGCGCGAAGTGCCGCTGGTCACCATCGACGGTGCCGACGCGCGCGATTTCGATGACGCGGTATACGCCGAGCCCATGCGTGGCGGCGGCTTCAAACTGCTGGTCGCGATCGCCGATGTGTCGCATTACGTGCAGCCGGAAACCGCGCTGGATGGCGAAGCCTACGAGCGCGGCACTTCGGCGTATTTTCCCGGCTTCGTGGTGCCAATGTTGCCGGAGACGCTGTCCAACGGCATTTGTTCGTTGAATCCCGATGTCGAACGCTTGTGCATGGTCTGCGAGATGCGGGTCAGTGCAGAGGGTGAGGTGACGCGCGCGAAGTTCTATCCGGGGTTGATGCGCTCGCACGCACGACTGACCTACGATGAAGTCTGGCGCGCGATCGGCGAACACGATGCCGACACGCGGCGGGGCATGGGCAAATTGCTGCCGCACATCGATCATCTGCATGCGTTGTACAAGGCGTTCGATGCCGCGCGCAAGCGACGTGGCACCATCGAGTTCGAATCGGCGGAAGTCGAGTATCGGCTGGATGACAAGGGCGACGTGGTTTCGCTGGGTTCGCACGAGCGCAATGACGCGCACAAGTTGATCGAGGAATGCATGATCGCCGCCAATGTCGAGGCTGCGAAATTTCTTGCCAGGAAGAAGATCCCCGCGTTGTTCCGGGTGCATGCACCGCCGCCCGGCGACAAATACGAGGATCTGCTGGCGTTCCTGCGCGAATACAAATTGAAGTTGCCGCCGCTCGGCGAAGTACAGCCACGCGATTTCACTGCGTTGTTGCAGCGGGTGGCAAAGCGCGCCGATGCCGAGCTGTTCCGCACCGTGCTGCTGCGCGCGCAGAGCATGGCCAGCTACCAACCTGCCAATCAGGGGCATTTCGGCTTGGCGCTTTCCGCGTACGCGCATTTCACCTCGCCGATCAGGCGTTATCCCGACTTGCTGGTGCACCGCGCGATCCGCTACGCACTGGCGGGCGGCAAGCCGGCCGCGTATCTGTATACCGAAAGCAAGATGTCGGCGATGGCGGCGCATTGCTCGCGCACCGAACGGCGCGCCGAGGAAGCCGAGCGCGACGTGGATGACCGCTACAAGTGTGCGTGGATGGAACAACACGTCGGCGCCGAATTCGACGGCATCGTCACCGGTGTCACCTCGTTCGGCCTGTTCGTCGAACTGAACGAATCGAGGGTATCCGGACTGGTACACATCACCCAGTTGCGCAACGACTACTACCATTTCGACGCGCGCCGCCATGAATTGCGCGGCGAGCGCACCGGCACGGTGTTTCGGTTGGGGGATGCGGTGCGGGTGCAGGTGTTGCGCGCCAGCATGGAAGATCGGCGGATCGATTTCAGGTTGGTGAGCGGTGTTGCGACTTCAAATACGTCGCGGAAGCAACGTTAGCAGCGTGGCATTCGTGCGCCGAAAGTGTCTCCCCCGGCACCCCGGTCGCGGGCACGGCCCGCTCCTACAATAGTGGTTGGCAGGAGCCTGCGTGCAGGGCGAAGGCGGGCGTTTACGCGATGCCAGTGGCATCGCGTGAACGGCTGAGCGCCCGGCCAAGGATGGCTGCTTGCCCAACCATGGGTCGCGAGCACGCTCGCTCCTACAATAGGCTTGACCGAATACTGGTTTGATCATGGCATGAGCGAACACTGGATCGTCGGCATCAATCCTGTTGAAGGCGCGCTTGCCAACGACCCGTCACGGGTGCGCGAAGTGCTGGTCGAGCAGGGCGCGCACAATCCGCGGGTTGCCGAGCTGGTGGGCGAAGCCAAGCGGCTTGGCGTGCGCGTGCACACGCGTCCGCGCGCGATGCTGGACAAGTTTTCCGGGCATGCGCGACATCAAGGCATCGTCGCGAATTACGAAGTCCCGGCGGCCAAGTCCGAGCATGACCTCGCCGAAGTGCTGGACGCGGACGATACGTTGCTGCTGGTGCTGGATGGCGTCACCGATCCGCATAATCTCGGCGCCTGCCTGCGCAGCGCGGCGGCGGCCGGTGCCGCCGCGGTGATCGTGCCGAAGGATCGCGCAGTTGGCGTCACGCCGGTGGTGCGGCGCGCGTCCGCGGGAGCGGCCGATCGCGTGCCGCTGTTCGAGGTGACCAACCTCGCACGCGCCTTGCGTGACCTGAAGGATGCCGGCGTGTGGCTGACCGGACTGGCGGGCGACGCGGACGCTTCGCTATACGACGTCGATCTTCGCGGCAAGACCGCGCTGGTGATGGGCGGCGAAGGCGATGGGCTACGCAGGCTCACGCGCGAAGCCTGTGATCACCTGGCGCGCATTCCGATGCCGGGTGGCGGTTCTGGACACGGTGTCGAAAGTCTGAACGTGTCGGTGGCAACCGGCGTCGCGCTGTTCGAAGCGGTACGTCAACGGGGAGGCAAACAATGACTATCACCTTTCACTGGCCGACCATCGTCGGTCTGGTCGGCATGGTCGTCGTGCTGCTGGCCTACTTTCTGTTGCAGGCCCGCAAGCTGCATGGCAATGGCGTGGTCTACCTGCTGATGAACGCGCTCGGCTCTGCCGCGATCATCGTGTCGCTGATCTACGAGTTCAACCTTGCTTCGATGGTGCTGGAAATCGCATGGCTGGCGATCAGCATTTACGGGCTCGTGCGTGGGCGTCGTGGTCCGTCGCTGCCGGGTTGACGCGCCACGCCATGGATCCAAGGTACCGGCGCATCTACGCCGCAATCGCGGCAATACCCGCGGGACGCGTCGCCAGCTACGGCCAGATCGCCGCGCGCGCGGGGCTGCCCGGC
>JBOHYW010000061.1:0-19087 GCA_050738155.1 Rhodanobacteraceae bacterium | reverse complement strand
GCCAACGGCAGCTCGGGCGAGGGCCGGTCCGGTACCACGGTCTGGCTGGCCGAACCGCCAAGGCCGGGGCGACGCGTCGCCATCCGCCGCGCATCCTCGGCGCGGTGGATTTCGTAACCGGCACGCACCAGCACGCCGAGCATGATGCAGGTCATCAAGGTGCTGGAACCGCCGGAACTGATCAGCGGCAGGGTCAGGCCCTTGGTCGGCAACACACCCAGGTTCACGCCCACCGACACCAGCGCCTGCAGGCCGATCATCAGCGAAATGCCGAAAGCGATATAGCCGGCGCGATGCTGGCCCACTTCCACGCCGCGCAGGCCCAGTTGCAGGCCGCGCCCGATCAGCAATGCGAACAATGCGAGCACGAACATCACGCCGACGAAGCCGAGTTCCTCGGCGATCACCGCGAGGATGAAATCGGTATGCGCCTCGGGCAGGTAGAACAGCTTCTGCACACTGCCGCCGAGGCCGACACCAAACCATCTGCCGCGGCCGACCGCGATCAAGGCCTGGGTCAACTGGAAGCCGTTGTCGAACGGATCCTTCCACGGGTCGAGGAACGAGGTGAGACGCTGCACGCGATAGTCGGTCGACAGCGCCAACCACGAACCCAGCGGAACCAGCGGCAACGCCATGATGACGAGATTGCGCATGCGTGCGCCGCCCAGCCACAGCATCCCGATCGTGACCACGCCGATCAGCGCGGCGGAACCGAAGTCGGGTTGCGCAAGCAGCAGCACCGCGGTGAGACCCGCCACCAGCACCGGCTTCACGGCGCCGAGAAAACGCGTTTCCACGCCCTCGCGATGGCGCACCAGGTAGCTGGCGACATACAGCACCACCGTGAGCTTGGCCAGCTCCACCGGCTGGAAGCCGGAAATACCGAGGTTGATCCAGCGGCGCGCGCCATTGATGCGCATGCCAAGGTGCGGGATGAACACCAGCACCAGCAGCCCGAAGGTGAACAGCATCAGCCAACCCGAATAACGTTCCAGTGTGTCGAGTTCGATACCGAGCGCAACCCACAGCGCGACCGCACCGCCCATCGCCAGAAATATCAGATGACGTTTCAGGTAATGGAACTCGCCGATGTGCTGGCCATCGGCGACCGCGATGGAGCTCGATGCCACCATCACGATGCCGAATGCCACCAGCCCGGTGATCGCCAACAACAACCACGGGTCGTAGCGGCCGCGCGGACCGCTGTGGCGGGTAGCTTGGGTTTGGCCGGGCCAGGCGATCATGGGCGGAACCTCGCGGGACTCGGGACTCGGGACTCGGGACTCGCGGAGAAGCCGGGACTCGGGTCCCGGGTCCCGAGTCCCGGGTCCCGATCTCTTTGCTTGTCGCGCAGTTGGGTTACAAAGCGCATCGCTATCTCACCTTCAACGTCGCAAGTCCCACCAGCACCAGCACCACCGAGATGATCCAGAAGCGCACGATCACGCGCGGCTCCGGCCAACCCTTCAGTTCGAAGTGGTGATGGATCGGTGCCATCCGGAACACCCGCTTGCCGGTCAACTTGAAGCTGCCGACCTGCAACATCACCGAAGCGGTCTCGAACACGAACACCCCGCCCATCACCAGCAGGATGATTTCCTGGCGCACGATCACCGCGACACAACCGATCGCCGCGCCGATCGCGAGCGCGCCCACGTCGCCCATGAATACCTGTGCCGGATAGGTGTTGAACCACAGGAAACCCAGGCCCGCGCCGGTCAATGCGCCGCAAAAAACGCTGAGCTCGCCCGCACCGGGGATCGAGGGAATGCCGAGGTAGGCCGAGAACACCGCGTTGCCGGCCAGATACGCAAACGCACCCAGCGCCGCCGCGACCAACACCGCCGGCATGATCGCGAGGCCGTCCAGTCCGTCGGTGAGGTTCACCGCGTTGGAAAACCCGACGATCCACAGATACGCGATCACCACGAAGCCGGCGCCGAGTGGAATCGCGACATGCTTGAACAGCGGCACGTACAGCGCCGTCTCGGCTGGCAGGCGCGCGGTGTGAAACAGAAACAGCGCAGCAGCGAGACCCACCACCGATTGCGCCAGGTATTTCCAGCGCGCCGGCAGCCCGCGGCTGTCCTTCAGCACCAGCTTGCGGTAGTCGTCGTAGAAACCGATCACGCCGTAGGCGAGCGTCACGATCAACACGGTCCAGATGTAGCGGTTGCGCAGGTCGCCCCACAACAGCGTCGCCACTGCCACCGCGGCCAGGATCAGCGTGCCGCCCATGGTCGGCGTGCCGGCCTTCGACAAGTGCGTTTGCGGGCCGTCGCGGCGCACCACCTGCCCGGCTTTCAATTCGGTCAGGCGCCGGATCACCGCAGGTCCGCAGAACAGCGACACGCACAATCCGGTCAGCGCCGCCATGATGGTGCGGAAGGTGATGTAATCGAACAACCGGAACGCACCGAAGTACTGTTCCAGCCAATGTGCAAGTTCAAACAGCATCGCGATCGCCCCCCCCATTGCCCAACAGCGCAGCGATCACGTTTTCCATGTGCGAGGAATGCGAGCCCTTGACCAGCGCGGTCACGCCCGCGTGCAGGTCGGCGCGAAGCGCCGTGATCAATCCGGCCTGCTCGTGGAATACGCGCGCCCCGCTGCCGAATGCGCTGGCTGCCTCGGCCGCCAACTTGCCGACCACGTACAACCGATCGATGCCGGCCATGCGCGCGGCACGACCGATTCCGGCATGCAACTTTGGCGCGTCGGCGCCGAGTTCGGCCATGTTGCCCAGTACCAGCCAGCGCTTGCCCGGCTGCAATGCCAATGTCGCCACCGCCGCCTCGGTCGAACCGGGATTGGCGTTGTAACTGTCGTCGATGAGCACCCAGCCTGCGGGCGACGTGTGCCGCATCAGTCGACCGCTCACGCTTTCCACACCCTGCAGGCCCGCGACGATGTCGTGCAGGCCGACACCCGCCGCAAGCGCGAGTGCCGCGGCGGCCAGTGCGTTGGCGACGTTGTGGCGGCCCGGCAGCGGCAGCTGCAACCTGGCGTTGCCGACCGGCGTCAGCAACTCGAAGTCGCTGGCGGCTGCGGCCAACTCGAGGCTGGCCACGCGCACACCGGCGGGCGCATCGATGCCGAAACGGACAGTTCGCCGCGTTCCGGCCAGCCCCGTGAAATACGATGCAAAGGCGTCGTCGGCATTGATGACCGCGATGCCATCCGACGGCAGCGCCTGGTATATCGCCCCCTTGGTCTGGGCGATGCCTTCCAGCGAATGCATCCGTTCCAGATGCGCCGGTCCGATGTTGTTGACGAGGCCAATGCGCGGGCGCGCGATCGCGGCAAGATACGCGATGTCGCCCGGCTTGCCGGCACCCATTTCCAATACCGCATAACGGGTGCCTTGCGGCATCGCCAACAGCGTCAAGGGCAGCCCGATTTCGTTGTTGAAACTGCCGGGGTTGCTGTGGGTGGCGGCGTGCCGGGCGAGGATGCCCGCGGTCAGCGCCTTGACCGTGGTCTTGCCGTTCGAACCGGTAATGCCGATCACGCTGACGTCGCGCTGCGCGCGCACTGCGCTGGCGAGATCGCCGAGCGCGTGCAGGGTGTCGGCAACCATGATCTGCGGCAGGTCGATTTCGACCCGTCGCGACACCAACACCGCCGCTGCACCGCGTGCCGCAGCTTCGGCGACATGGTCATGGCCATCGTGATGCTCACCCTTCAGCGCCACGAACAACTCGCCCTGCGCCACGCTGCGCGAGTCGGTGGAAACGCCCGACACGGTGGCATCCGCACCCGACAAGGCGCCGCGCGTCCACACCGCGATTTCCTTGACGCGCAGGCTCAACATGGGCGCGCCCTCGATATGGCCAGGAGCGAGCCTGCAACGTTTACGTGCTCGGCCGAGGTATCACACACCCACAACCCCCAACCGCCTGCTGCGCAAGCGGTTCGCCCCCTTGACTCAAGGGGGCTGAAGAGCCGCGTCAGTGAGGTCTGCATCATGCGCAAGAACTCCCCAAAACGGCGCGTGCGACCTGCAGGTCGTCGAACGGTCGCTTCACGCCCGCGATTTCCTGGTATGGCTCGTGGCCCTTGCCTGCGACCAACACCACGTCGCCCAGGCGAGCGCGTTCGATCGCAAGGCCGATCGCGTGTGCACGGTCGCGCTCCACGATCGCTGCATCCGGCGCATGCATGCCGGCGACGATCTGCGCGACGATCGCATCGCCGTCCTCACCGCGCGGGTTGTCGTCGGTGACGATCGCGACATCGGCAAGCCGTTCGATGATCGCGCCCATCTGCGGACGCTTGCCCGCGTCACGTTCACCACCGCAACCGAACACGCAAATCAGTTGCCCGTCGCAATGTTCGCGCAGCGTGGTCAGCGCCTGTTCGAGAGCATCCGGCGTGTGTGAATAGTCGACCACCACCAGCGGCAGCGCACCGCCACCTACGCGGTTCATGCGTCCCGCAACGGGCTGCAACATTTCCAACGCCGCCCTGATCTGCGCGAACGGCACATCCAGCGCAGCGAGCACGCCCGCCACCGCGAGCAGGTTGGCAACGTTGAAGCGTCCGAGCAGGCAGCTGTGTACCGGACCCCTTCCCCACGGCGTCACCAGTTCGAAATCGATGCCGTCCGAATGCGTGTGCAGACCGCGTGCGTACAGTTCGGCATCGTCGGTGTCGAGCGCGTAACGCACGATGCGCAACGCCGCGGGCAGTTGTGCCGCCAGCGCCCGACCAAAAGCATCATCGGCGTTGATCACCGCGGCGCGCAAATCCGGCCACGCAAACAATTTCGCCTTGGCCGCGCCATAGGCTTCCATCGTCTTGTGGTAATCGAGATGATCGCGGGTCAGGTTGGTGAACACCGCCACGTCGAAATGCACGCCATCGACGCGATGCTGGTCGAGCGCGTGCGACGAAACCTCCATCGCGACATGCGTCGCGCCGCGGTCGCGGAATTCCGCCAGCAGACCGTGCACCCGGATCACGTCCGGCGTGGTGCGTTCGCCGGCAAGCACCGCCCCGTGCAGACCGGCGCCGAGGGTGCCGATGGTCGCCGCGCGCTTGCCGAGCTGCGCGAAAGCCTGCGCCAGCAACTGCACGGTCGTGGTCTTGCCGTTGGTGCCGGTAACGCCGATCACTTCCAGCGATTGCGAAGGATCGCCGTAAAACCGCGCGGCGATGGCGCCCAAGTGGGTGCGGAGATTTTCGATCCATACAACGGGACTCGGGACCCGGGACTCGGGACTCGGCAAAGCAGAAGTGGTGTGTGATGAGCGTGCAATGCCTGCACGCGCATTCGGGGCAGGAGCATTAGCCTCGCGAGCGGCCGCTCTTTCGAGTCCTGAGTCCCGAGTCCCGAGTCCCGGCTTTTCGCCGAGTCCCGAGTCCCGGGTCCCGGGTCCCGGGTTCTCAGCCAGCACCACCACCGCGCCATGCGCCAACGCATCCGGCGCAAACTCGATTCCATGCACACGCGCGCCTTGCAACGCGACGAACGCGTCGCCCGAACGCACGGCGTGCGAATCCTGGGTCAGGCCAGACAGCACGATGTCGTCATGCTCGGGCGTAGCGATCCCGCGCAGCAGTTCGTCGAGGCGCATCGCGGTCATCGCACGCCCTCCCGCACCGTGGCAACCGCCGCCGCGGGGTTCGCCGCGGGAGCGGGCGCGGGCGCCGGTTTCACCGGGCCTCCCGCGTACCACTGCTGCACGTTGTCGGGCGGAACGTCGAGCAAGCGCAGCGCGCCGGTCATCACCTTCTGGAACACCGGCGCCGAGACCTGGCCACCAAAGTATTCGCCGCCATGGCCACCGGCATTGCGGATAATGACCACGCCAACAAGCCGCGGATTGCTGGCCGGCACGATGCCGGAGAACAATGCCGCATAGCGGTTATTTGAATAACCGCCAGCGATCGCCAGATGCGCGGTGCCGGTTTTGCCGGCCACGGTGTAATCGGCGATCGCGGCCTGGGGCGCCGTGCCCACAGGACTCACCACCGTGCGCAACATCGCCATCACTTCGTGCGCGATGTGCGCCGGTTCGACCCGCTTACCGGGATTGTCGTCGCCCTTGATGAAGGTCGGCCGGTGTTTGACGCCGCCGTCGGCGATGGCCGCGTAGGCATCGGCGAGTTGCAGCGCGGTGACGTTGAGCCCGTAGCCGAACGAAATGGTGGCCTTGACGAAATCACCCCAGGTGCGCGATGGCGGGATATAACCACCAACCTCGCCGGGGAACCCGCTCCCGGTACTCATCCCGAAACCGAATTGATGCAGCACCTTGTCCATCTGCTGCGCGGTCAGGGTCAGCGAAATCTTGGACGCACCGACATTGCTGGAATAAGTGATGACATGTGAAACGTCGATGCGGCCATCCTTGCTCAGCCGCATCACGTTGCCGTCGTCACGCACGGTATGGCCGTCGATCATGAACCAGCCGGGGCTGGTATCGACCATCGTGGTCGGCGTCCACTTGCCCGACTCCAGCGCGGTGGTGATGGTGAACGGCTTCATCGTCGAGCCGGGTTCGGTGACGTCGGTGACCGCGCGATTGCGCCGCTCGGCGGCAGTGCTGCCATCAATGTCATTGGGGTTGTACGACGGCACGTTGACCATCGCCAGGATTTCGCCATTGCGCGGGTCGAGCACCACCATCGATCCCGATCCCGCGTGCCGCTTGGTCACCGCTTCCGCGAGCGCGCTGTAGGCGAGGTACTGGATGCGGCTGTCGATGCTGAGGGTCAGGTCGTGGCCCGGCACCGGCGCGCGGATCTGTTCGACGTTTTCGACTGTGTGGCCCAGCCGATCGCGGATCACGCGCTTCTCGCCCGGCTTGCCGGCCAGCCAACCGTCGTAGGCCAGTTCCAGCCCTTCCTGGCCGTGGTCATCGATGTTGGTGAAACCCAGCACGTGCGCGGTTGCCGCACCGTCCGGATAAAAGCGCTTGTATTCGCGCTGGCTGTTGACGCCGGGGATGTTGAGCGCAAGCACGGCTTTCGCCTCTGGCGGCGACATCAACCGTCGCAGGTAGACGAATTCGCGATCGCTGCGCTGTTGCAATTTGCGGGTCAGGTCGACTGCGTTCACGCCCAGCGCCTTGGCGAGCTGGGGAATGCGATTGGCGTGCTGCAGCAACTCGCCCGGGTTGGCCCACAGCGACAGCATCGGGGTCGACACCGCCAGCGGCACGCCATTGCGGTCGTAAATCGTGCCACGCGAAACCGGAATCTCCACCTCGCGCAGAAAGCGCGCGTCGCCCTGCTTCTGCAGGAATTTCTGGTGCACTACCTGCAGGTCGACCGCACGCGCGACCAGCCCGACCGCAGCCAGCGACAACACGCCCGCCACCAGCGCAAGCCGCTTGCGGGTGTCCGGGCGGCGCCGGCGTGGCGGCCGGGAAGTGGATTCGGGTGGCCGGCGCGGATTCATTCGCGGATCATCTCCACGCTTTCCGCCGGCGGGCTGATCATGCCGAGCTGGCCACGCGCAATCTTCTCGATGCGCGAGGGGCTGGCCCAGGTCGCCTGCTCGATTTCGAGTCGACCGAACTGCACGTTCAATGCATCGCGCTGGCTCTGCAGTTTGGTCAACTCCACGAACGCGACGCGATCCTGGTGCCGCGCCCATACCACCGCGATGCCGGTTGCGACCACCGCCAGCAACAACACCCCAACCGCGAGCGCGCCGATCACCTTCATGCGCGTACCTCCGGCTCACGTTTTTCCGCGATGCGCAGCACCGCCGACCGCGCGCGCGGGTTGCGCGCGGTCTCGGCATCGTCCGGTAGCTGCTTGCGGCCGATGGCACGCAACGGCGGCAACGAAGTGGATGGCAGCGGCAGCCCGCGCGGTATCCGCACGCGCGCCGCATCACCACGGATGAACTGCTTGACGATGCGGTCTTCCAGCGAATGAAAACTGATGACAGCCAGCCGACCGCCCGGGTTCAGCATCGACGCGACGACCGGCAAGGCGCACCGCAATGAACCCAATTCGTCGTTGACGTGCAGCCGCAACGCCTGGAACGTGCGGGTCGCCGGATGCTTGTTGCGTTCGCGCCGACCCAGAGTACGTTCGACCAATTCGGCCAGCTCGCGTGTCGTGCAGATCGGCGTTTCACCGCGTCGCGTGACGATCGCGCGTGCAATCCGCCGGCTCATGCGTTCTTCGCCGTACTGGAACAACACATCGGCGATGTCGCGCTCGTCCGCGCGCGCCAGAAATTCCGCCGCGCTGCTGCCGGCAGTCGGATCCATTCGCATATCGAGCGGCGCGTCCGACCGGAACGAAAAACCGCGCGCGGCGTCATCGAGTTGCGGCGAGGAAACGCCAAGATCGAGCAACACGCCATCCAGTCCGGCACGCGCCTCGTCCCAATCGGCAAGCTCGGCGAAATTCGCATGCCGGATCACGACGCGCGGATCGGAACCGAACTCGCGCGCGGCGTGCGCGATCGCCTCGGGATCGCGATCCATCAACAGCAAGTGGCCGCCGTCGCCCAGCCGCGCGAGGATCGCGCGCGCGTGACCGCCGCGACCGAAGGTACCGTCGAGGTATTGCCCGTCCGGGCGCACGGCAAGCCCGGCAAGCACCGCTTCCCGCAGCACCGGGATGTGCTGAAGCTCGCGACCATCCGTCATCGTTCGCGTTCCGTCCATCCGTTGAACCCCACGTTGCGTGCGCCGCACGTGGCCCATCTGCATCCGACCCGGCGGCGGCGTCCGCCGTTCGCCGAATGCGTGCGTCACAACCTCAAGCCCGCCATTTCCTCGCTGACCTCTTCCTCGCCGATCGTCTGATGGATCTTGGCGAGGTGTGCCTCGTCGCTCCAAAGTTCGAACTTGTTGCCCATGCCGAGCAGCACCGCTTTTTTTTCGATGCCGGACGCGGCACGCTGGCTGGCTGGCAACAGCACCCGCGCGGCGCTGTCCAGTTCGACCTGCGCCGCGGCACCCACCAGCTTCAATTGCAAATCGCGGTGCACGCGCTTGACCGTGGAAAGTGCGTTGACCTGATCGCGCACCTGTTCCCATTCGGGCTGTGGAAAAATCCACAGGCAGCCGTGCTCGAACGGGTTGTAGGCAATCACCAGACGGTTGTTGCACACGCGCGCGATCGGCTCGCGGTAAGCGGTGGGAATCGCCAGCCGGCCCTTTTCGTCCACGCTGATGGCGGTCTCGCCCTGAAACATATGCCTAGACTTCCCACGGATTCCCACGAAATTACACGTGCACCCACCTTAGTCGCAGGAGATGAGACTGTCAAGCAAATTTGCTTGTAGATCAATAGGAAAGGCGAAGTTCTGACTGGATTTCAGGCGTTTCGTGAGCTAGGTTCGCAAGGCCATTGAATACAAACGATTTCGCTAATTTCAGATTGTGCGAAATGGGGTCAAATTCGTATCCGAAACGCGCCGAACGTCGCATTGAGTTCAGGCGATGGTCAGTTTGGGGGCACTTCCCTCCTCGGACACTTCGAATTCATTTGTATCGAGTCGTGGAGGGCGAAATCGGCGCAGCCGCTTTCTCCAAGAAAGGGAATCCGGCGGAAACCGCTCCGCGGGTTCCGCCCTACTCACCGAACGCTCGAAGCGGCTGTTATGGAAAGTCAGGCCATGAACGGCCGTTCCGGTGCTGCTGGTCAGCAGACCAGGAAGGTTTGCGCGCAACCGCAACGAAGCCGCGTTCATGGATGAACGCAAAGCTTCGCGGAAAGTCAGTCCATGGACGGCCGTTCCGCCATACATGACACCATCCTGCTGTTCCGCGCCGGAGAACCGCCCATCCGAAGCGGCTGTTGTGGAAAGTCAGGCCATGGACGGCCGCTCTGGAGTTGATGGCCCGCAGATTGCTAGGGTTGCGGATAACTGCAACGAGGCAGTGATCATGGACGATCACAGAAAAATGGAGTCGGCCTGTAAGCCGGGTCCTGTGCGCCTTGCGGCGTGACAGTCATTCCTCTAGGCCAAACGTCGCCGTTTGGCTCCAGCAACCAACCCGGGAACGGCGCGGGCCACGCCATGGTTCCCCTATTTGGTCTTGCTCCAGGTGGGGTTTGCCGTGCCGGTCGGTTGCCCGACTCGCGGTGGGCTCTTACCCCACCGTTTCACCCTTGCCGGCCTTTCGGCTTAGGCGGTCTGCTCTCTGTTGCACTTTCCGTCGGCTCGCGCCGCCCAGGCGTTACCTGGCACCTTGCCCTGCGGAGCCCGGACTTTCCTCGGCGTTCATGCGAACGACGCGACTGTCCGGCCGACTCCATGTGTGAGTATAGTCGTTCGTTGCGGACGCAACGAGCTGTAAAAGGTAAAGCCGCTCGCTGCGCTCGCTGTAAAGAGTAAAGATGAGAATGCCCCTTGACTCTTTACAATTCGCGGCGAAGCCGCGAACGACTTCACCCTTCACCGCTCGTAAAGCGCCTTGCGCGGCGCGCCGCTGATCGCAGCGGCCAACTTCGCGGCTTTTGTCGGCGGCAGTTCGTCCCGCAGTATCGCGAATACCCGTCGCCCTTCGGCGAGCTTTGCGTCGGCATCCTCGCCGCAACCGGCGATCACCAGCACGAATTCGCCAAGGCGTTGCTCGGCGTCGGACGCGACGCGCGCGGCGATTTCGCCGAGCGTCGAGCCAAGATACGTTTCGTGCAGCTTGGTAAGTTCGCGCAACAGCGCGGCCTCACGATCGCCAGCCAATGCATCGACGAGATCGGCGCAACTTTCGGCGATGCGATGCGATGATTCATAAAGCACCAGCGTGCGCGGCTCGTTCGCAAGTTCACGCAAACGCGCCCGCCGCGCGGCGGGTTTGGCGGGAAGAAAACCTTCGAACACGAAACGGTCGCTGGGCAGGCCCGCCACCGACAGCGCCGCGATCGCCGCGCAGGCACCCGGCACCGGCGACACCTCGATGCCGGCTTCGCGCGACGCGCGCACCAGGCGGAAACCCGGGTCACTGACCAACGGCGTGCCGGCATCGGAAATCAACGCGATGTCCTCGCCATCGTGCAACCGTGCGATCAGCGATGCCATGGCGGCACGTTCGTTGTGTTCGTGCAGTGCGACGACCGGCGTGTCAATGCCGAAATGCCTCAATAGCGGCCGGCTGTGACGCGTGTCCTCGGCCGCGATCAACGCCACGCCATCCAATACCTCGCGGGCGCGCGGCGAAAAGTCGCCGAGATTGCCGATCGGCGTGGCGACAATCCACAGGGTTCCCGGCTTGTCCGCGTTCATGGTGCGATCCTGACGTTGCAACGCAATCCGCTATCATCGCCCAACAAGGTGTTGAGAAACACCCTGTTGATGCGGGCCATGGATGGCACGCCGCGGATCAAGCGCATCATCAATGCGTTTGATCCGTCGAAGCCGAGTCCGGGCGCGTACCGGGCTCGGCGCGTTGAAAAAGTGCAGGACAGCACCTTTTCAACCCTCGGCCAACCCGATGCGCGACGAGCGCGCATGGAAACAGCATGCTCCGAACCAGATTTTTCGCTTTCACCGCCACCCTGCTTGCGATCCTGTTGCTGGTTGCAGGTTGCACTACGCTCGGCACCCAACCTCAACCTGCCAAACAGGCGCAGGTACAAACCGCGACCCGGCAGGTGCAGGCGGCGAATGCCGCGTTGCAACACGGCAATGCCAACGCTGCCTTGCAGCGACTGGCCGGACTGCCTCAAGGCTTGCCGCCCGACTTGCAGCAGCAGGCGCTGGCTGCACAAGCCCGTGCGCAACTGGCCAACGGTAATCGCCTCGCGGCCGCGCGTGCACTGATCCAGCGCGCCGCCCTGCTGCCGGATGCGGCGCAGGCCACCGAGCAGCAGCAAGCCATAGCAATTCTGGCCGGCATGGGCCGCGACCGCCTGCAACCGCTGTATGCGTCGCTGCCTGACAACGATCCGATCAAACCCTGGGTGCAGCAAGCACTCACACATGGCGCGACCCAGGTACTACCGCAATTGAACCAGCCGGTCGGCACGCTGGCGCAATCGGGCGCACCGCAAGGCTACGCGATGCCGACCAAGATCGCGTTGCTGCTGCCGGCGACCGGACCAGTCGCGGTGGCGGGCACAGCGGTGCGCGATGGTTTTTTCACTGCCTACTTCCATACGCCGATCACACAGGAACAACGCCCCGCGATCGCGGTGTACGACACCGGCGGCACACCCGATGGTGCGTTGGTTGCGTACCAACAGGCGGTCGCGGGCGGCGCCACGTTGGTGGTAGGTCCGCTCGGCCGCGCGGCGGTCGGCACGTTGTTCTCGCAGGCCTCGCTGCCGGTGCCGGTGCTGGCGTTGAATCACCCGCAGGGCGAAACGTCGGCACCC
Source organism: Rhodanobacteraceae bacterium (assembly GCA_050738155.1). GTDB lineage: Bacteria > Pseudomonadota > Gammaproteobacteria > Xanthomonadales > Rhodanobacteraceae > 66-474. The sequence goes on along the minus strand of JBOHYW010000061.1, from coordinate 6,790 downwards.
GCCGGTAGCGCCGAATTTGCATTGCTGCCGGAAGCCGAGGGCGCGCAGGTGGCCGCGCACATGATCGAGCATGGCCTGCATGCCGCGATCGTGTTCCGCAGCACGGGCGATACTGCCATGCGCACTTTCAACGCGTTCGAAGCGCAGTTCACCAGCCTTGGCGGACAGGTCGCCAATGACATCGTGCTGCAACCGGGCACGGTGGATTTCGCCAGCCAGATCCAGGCGACGTTGGCAGGTTCGGGGTCGCAATCCGGCATCGTGGCGCTGCTGCGACCGGAGCAGGCACGCTTGCTGCTGCCACAACTCAAGCTGGCGCGTTCGACACTGCCGGTGTTCTCGACGTCCATGATTTACTCGGGCACGCCGAACGCCATCGCCGACGGTGACCTCGACGGCGTGCAGTTCTGCGACGAGCCGTGGCTGTATGACGCCCAGGCCGGCCTGCCCGATCAGGCCACGCTGGCATCCCTGCTGCCGACGGCAAACGGGCCAGCGGCGCGGCTGTTTGCGTTCGGCATGGACGCCTACGACCTGGTGCCCTATATCGGCTGGCTGCGCAGCCACCCCGGCAGCTACCTGCCGGGCGCCACCGGGCAACTGGCGATGAATGCGTTCGGTTACGTGCAGCGCGCGCCGATCTGGGTGCAGTTCCAGGGCGGCATCGCGCGCCCGATGGAAACCGGGCTGCAAGCACAACCGGCCAGCGCATCATCCAGCGGTCCATGAAGAATGCCGCCGGTCTCGGTGCGCGTTTCGAGAAGGCCGCGATGGAAAAGCTGGAACGCGCCGGGCTGAAATTGGTCGAACGCAATTATCGAACCCGCTTTGGCGAGCTGGACTTGGTGATGCGCGACCGCGATGCGCTGGTGTTCGTCGAAGTCCGCTACCGACGTCATGCGCGCTTCGGCGGCGGTGCGGCATCGGTGGGTGCGGCCAAGCGCGCAAAACTCGTGCGCGCCGCGCAGGGTTTCCTGCAAACCCATCCGGGGTTCGCCGGGTTGCCGTGCAGGTTCGATGTGGTAGCGTTCGATGGCGACGCCGACGCGCCGGTCTGCGACTGGCAGCGCGGCGCGTTCGATGTTTCATGATGCCGAGGTAGCTCCATGCGCAAGACGATTTCACTCACCATCCTCACCCTGCTGCTGTGCACGCTGGCCGCGTGCAGCGTGTTCGGGTCACGCCGCGGCTTCAGCCGGGCGATGATCGACCGCAACGTGCAGATCACTGCCCAGCACGAACTGGACGACGATCCGCAGCTCAAGGGCCGCGCGCACATCGGCACCACCGTTTTCAACGGCGTCTTGCTGTTGATCGGCGAAGCCAGCACCGAGGACGTCAAGCAGCGCGCCGAAGCCGATGTCACCGGCTACGACGGCGTGCGCAAAATCGTGAACCTGATCGACGTGATGCCGTTGATATCGGTGGGCCGCAGCGCGCTCGACGCGTCGCTCACCGCCCGTGTCAAGACTGCATTGCTGGGCGTCGACCTGCCCAACTTCAACCCCGGCCGCGTCAACGTCAGCACCGCACACGGCAAGGTATACCTTATGGGTCTGCTCACCCACCACGAGGCCGAAGCCGTGGTGAAGCAGGTCAGCCATGTAGCGGGGGTGAAGCAGGTCGTGCCGGTTTTCGAGTACACCGACTGAGTGACACGTAGGCCGGATCAAGCCGCTTGCGGCGGATCCGGCGCAAGCGCTCCCGCGCTCGCGCCTTGATCCGCCCTACGATGGCTGTTTTCATTTGCGTTCATTCGCGTTCACTTGCGGACAAGAGCTTCTGCGTTTGATTCCGCGTCTGATTTGAGGCAGCAGCTCGCCCTCGGGATGTCGTAAGCTAACGGGATGAATCTGCCAGCTGCTTTCGTCGACCAACTCCGCGAAATCTTTCCGTCCGACACACTGGCACTGGACGGGGCCACCCGCGCCGCCTACGGCTACGACAATTCGCGTCGCGAGTCGCTGCCCGACGCGGTGGTGTTTCCGCCCGCGCACGAGCAAGTGGTCGCGTTGGTCGCAGCTTGCAAGCATCACCGCGTGCCGCTGGTGGCGCGCGGACGCGGCACCAACACCACCGGCGCGACGGTGCCGCTGGCGGGCGGCGTGGTCGCGAGTTTCGAGCGCATGAACCGGATCGTGCGGATCGAACCCGGCGACCGCCTCGCGATCGTGGAACCCGGTGTATTGAACGCCGATCTGCAGGCCGCGCTGGCAAAACACGGGCTGTTCTGGCCGCCCGATCCGACCTCGGCACCGTACTGCACCGTCGGCGGCAATCTCGCCTGCAACGCTGGCGGTCCGCACACCGTCAAGTACGGCGCCAGCCGCGACAACATCCTCGGCCTGCGCGCGGTCGCGGGCAACGGCACTGCATTCCGCTGCGGCACCCATACCACCAAGGGCGCGACCGGCTACGACCTGACCCGCATCATCGTCGGCTCGGAAGGCACGCTGGCGTTGATCACCGAAGCCACGTTGAAATTGACGCCGAAGCCGAGCGCGGTGCGCACCCTGCGCGCCGCCTACGCCGACATCCAGGCAGCCGCCGACGCGGTGGCACGGATCATGGCGCAACCGGTCACGCCGCGCGCGCTGGAATTCATGGACGACGCCGCGTTGAAACTGGTGCGCGAACGCGGCGGCGACGCACCCGCTGAAGCCAACGCGCTGCTGCTGATCGAAGTCGATGGTGAACCCGATGCGCTGGACGCCGCGCAAGCCGCGGTCGAACAGGCGGCGCGCGGTGACGGTCTGGTCGAATTGCGCAGCGCGCGCGATGCCGCCGAAACTGCGACCTTGTGGGCCGCGCGCAAGGCGCTGTCGCCGGCGCTGCGCACCATCTCCGAAGACAAGATCAACGAGGACGTGGTGGTGCCGGTCAGCCAGATTCCGGCGCTGGTCGAACACCTGCGCGAACTCGCCGACGAATTCCGCATACCGATCATCAATTTCGGCCATGCCGGCAACGGCAACCTGCACGTCAACCTGCTGCCGCGCAATCCCGAGGAGCGCGCGCGCGCCGAGCAGGCGTTGCCGCTGGTGTTCAAGCGCGTGATCGAACTCGACGGCACGCTTTCCGGCGAACACGGCATCGGCATCGCCAAACGCGACTTCATGCCCGAGGCATTGGACCCGGGCGCGTTGTCGGTGATGCGCGAATTGAAGAACCTGCTCGATCCCATGGGGATCCTGAATCCCGGCAAGTTGTTGCCCGAAGCGACGGCGCTCGGGACTCGGGACTCGGGACCCGTGCCGTACGACCGGGAACCGGGACAAGTGGGACCCGGGGTGGTCATCCATGGATCGAAGACTGCATGACCGCAAAGCCGGTGTCTGGACACAGCACTTTGCGGGTTGCCGCATATCCGCGCAGCAACAGCAAGGCTGCCAATACGCGCGAAGCCGCTTCTGATCTGCCGCGTCCCGCGTCCCGAGTCCCGAGTCCCGATTCAGATTTCGACACCCTGCTGGCCCGCATCCGCGCCTGCCAGGTGTGCGCGGCACACCTGCCGCATGGCTGCCGCCCGGTGTTGCAGGCCCACCCCGATGCGCGCCTGTTGATCGTGAGCCAGGCGCCCGGCCGCAAGGTGCACGACACCGGCATTCCGTTCAACGACAAGAGTGGCGACAAGCTGCGCGACTGGCTCGGCATCGACAAGGGCACTTTCTACGACCCCCAGCGTGTCGCGATCGTGCCGATGGGTTTCTGCTACCCCGGCAAGGGTACGTCGGGCGACCTGCCACCACGTCCGGAGTGTGCGCCGTTGTGGCACCCGCAGTTGCTGCCGCGGCTGGTCAATGTCCGGCTGACCCTGGCGATCGGCGGTTACGCGATCCGCGGCATGCTGGGCAACCGGCGCAAACCGACCCTCACCGAAACCTGCACGGCGTGGCACGAATACCTCGATGGCGGGATGCTGCCGCTGCCGCATCCGAGCCCGCGCAACACCGCGTGGTTCCAGCGACACCCATGGTTCGAACGCGAAGTACTCCCCACGTTGCGCAAGCGCGTACGCCGGTTACTGCGACAGTAGGGCGGGAAAAGCGAAGCGCATCCTGTCGATGATCCGCACGGTGGAAACCGCTGCGCGGATTCCACCTACCGCATTGACCCGGCCGCGGGATGTCACACGCGGTACAGGACTGCAGCAGCGAGCTGCAACACGATCAACGCGTACACGCCCGCGATCACGTCATCCAGCATCACGCCCAAACCACCACGCACGCGGCGGTCGGCAAGGCTTACCGGCCACGGTTTCCAGATGTCGAACAGGCGGAACAGCACGAAGCCCGCCAGCATCCACGGCCAACCCATTGGCGCCGCAAACAAGGCAATCCACATTCCAATCACTTCGTCCCACACCAGCGCACCGTGATCGTGCACGCCGATGCGTTTGCCCGATACATCGCACGCCCAGACGCCGAGCACGAAGCCCACCGCCAGCACGGCGAGGTACCAATGCGGTTGCAGGCCGCGCAGCAGGAACCACCACGGCAGCAAGGCCACCAGCGAACCCGCGGTGCCCGGCGCTCGGGGCGCAAGACCCGCACCCAGCGCGGTGGCCATCCAGCCGGCGGGATGCGACATCAGTGCGCGCCGTTGCGTCGCGTCGAGCGGTGGACTCATTGCGTGAAATGCTCCCAACCTGCATGTGGCGTTTCAACGATGACGCCATCCGCACCCAACACCCGCACGCCCGTGTCAGCGACGATGCGACCGATGCGCGTCATGCGCAGACCCAGCGCGGCGGCGATCGCTGCGACCTCGCGAGCACTGCTTGCCGGCACGGTGAAGCACAACTCGTAATCATCGCCGCCGGCCAGCGCGAACTGGCGACGCGCAGCTTCGTCGAACGTCGCGGCCAAAGCCGATGACAGCGGCAATGCCTCGATTTCGATTTCGGCACCGACACCACTGGCGTCACACACATGCCCGAGATCGGCCAACAACCCGTCCGATACATCGATGCACGCATTCGCCAAACCGCGCAATGCAAGCCCCGCCGCGATGCGCGGCTCGGGACGATGCAGTCGTGCCATGAGCGATCGAGCATCCGGCGCGGTCTGATCCCCGGTCCCCGGTCCCCGGTCCCGCAATCCCTTCAACGTCCCCGCCGCATCGCCCAGCGTGCCGGTCACGAACACTGCATCGCCAGCGCGCGCGCCGCCGCGCGTCAGGGCTGCACCATCGGGCACGAAGCCTAGCGCCGTCACCGTGATGGACAACGGTCCTTGCGTGGTGTCGCCACCAACCAGTGCCACATCGTGCAAGCGGGCGAGTGCAGAGAAACCATCGGCGAAGCGCTCGACGAAACCGGCATCTGCATCGGGCAGCGTCAATGCCAATAGTGCCCACGCGGGTTCGGCGCCCATCGCGGCAATGTCGGAAAGATTCACCGCCAATGATTTCCAGCCGAGGTCTTCGGGCGCAGTGCCATGCAAAAAATGCACGCCTTCGACCATGCTGTCAGCGCAAGCGACGAGCTTCCGGCCCGCGGGCACGTCGAGCAGCGCCGCGTCGTCGCCGATGCCGAGCGCGACGTCGTCGCGCTGACTGGCGGTACGCGCGCGGATCGACTCGATCAGATGAAATTCCATATCACCATGAACCGGGGAATGGGGATGGGTAGCGGGGGCGCGAACGAACGCGGGATCGCGCCAGCCCGGACCGAGCAACGGCCGAACCGGAATCGGAGCACCCGCACTACCCGCCCCTCAGCCCTTGCTGTTCCACTTCGCGCCACTCGTGCGCCAGCTTGTCGAGCACGCCGTTGACGTAGGTGTGCCCCTGCTCGGCGCCGAAACGCTTGGCTACTTCCACCGCCTCGTTCAGTACCACACGGTACGGCACGTCGAGGCGGTATTTCAGCTCGTAGGCACCCAACCGCAACACTGCGCGTTCAATCGGATCGACCCGCTCCATGTCACGGTCGAGGAACGGTGTCAGCCCGGCGTCGAGTTCCGCAAGATGCGTCTCCACTCCACGCAGCATATCCTCGAAGTAGTCGAGGTCGGCGATCTGCATGTCCTGTTCGTGCCGGAAATCCTCGATGACTTTCCGCATCGGATTGCCGCCGAGTTCCCACGCGTACAGCGCCTGCGCCGCGCGCCGGCGCGCGCGCGAACGGGTGACCGGATCGATGCCTCCGACGTGCGCGTGCGCAGTCATGCTTTCAGCCCCTTCATCAATACTGCCATCTCGATTGCCGCTCGCGCGACGTCCGCGCCCTTGTTGCCACGCGCGCCGCCGGCACGCGCCCAGGCATCCGCTTCGTCCTCGACTGCCAGCACGCCGTTCAAGACCGGCACGCCTGTATCCAGCGCGACGCGCATCAAGCCACGGGCGCATTCATCCGCGACGTGCTCATAGTGGCGGGTTTCACCACGCACCACGCAACCAAGCGCGACGATTGCCGCGTAGTTTCCCGACTCGGCCAGGTGTTTCGTCAACACCGGCAATTCCCATGCGCCCGGCACGCGCAGGAATTCCAGCGACACATCGGTGACACCCTGTTCATCGAACGCCGCCAGCGCACCCGCTACCAGGGCATCCACGATCTCGCCATTCCAGCGACTGGCGATCACGGCGTAACGCGCATCAGGCGGCGAACGGAGATTGATGGTTTCGGCGGATTGATTGGACATGGAAAGATTCGGAGAAAGGGACTCGGGACTCGGGACTCGGGACTCGGGACTCGGGAGAAAAGCGTAGCAGCCACGCTGCCGATTCCCTATAGACTCGCCGCGTCCTGCGGCTCGCCCTTCGGGCCATCGGCTATGTCGATGTT
>JBOHYW010000060.1:0-19257 GCA_050738155.1 Rhodanobacteraceae bacterium | reverse complement strand
CAGTTCTGCGAAAACAGCCCGAGCGGTAGCGTCACCGTGAGCTCGCCCATCGCGAATGCCAGCCAGAACGGCCGTGCCGGAACGCACACGCCAATGTGGTTGAACATCATCCTGAGTTGCAGCGCCTTGCAGCCCAGATAGATCGCCGCGGCGCCGACCGAGATGCCGAGCACGTGCAGCGGCAGTCCTTTCAGGCGCGTCACGACCTTGCCAAGGTCGCCGAGGCTGAACGCGAACACCAGCAATGCCGCGGCCAGCAGCACCGGCAGGATCACCTTCGGTTTCAGCAGATGGCGCAGGTGCGACAGTTTCAGCATGGCAGTGAGGGCCTGTTGACACCCGGCCAAGCGGATCGCGTTGCTTCCGCAGCAGTCGACAGACGAGGCGCGCGCCGCAGCGCCTTGGTGGTTCCATGGTCAAGGTGCGCACCGAAGTATGGCGGCCGTTGCGGAGCAACCCTTCGGGCCGTGGCCATTTGCCCGCATGGCTGCGTCATCGCTCGTCTATGTATCGACATACATCTTCCTCACTCTTCCTTGCCCTGCAGGCAAATGGCCGACGGCGCGACCGTTTGGCCTGGTGTCAACAGGCCCATGGGCGCCAGGTCGGTGAGGCTGTTGTCAAGATAGCGCACGATGTTGGCCGATTTGCGCCAGCCGGGTTTTGCCCCGTGCGGGCACGTATTGCGGAAGCGTTCGTTATCGCGCGCGACCAGCCGTTTGCGCACCAGCCAGCGCAGGCGTTGCTCGGTGAGTTCGAGTATCGGCATGCGTGCCCACGCTGGATCGAGCGTCGTCCCGCGTGCGCGCATCGTTGCGAGACAACCGGTGAGCCAGTACACCAATTCGTCGCGCGTGAAGGTTCGCGGCCCCTGCCGCAGGAAACGTGCCAGCAAGTGACTGGGCGTGATCGGCTCCAGCGCAAGCACCGCGCGGCGCAGGGTCGCATCGAACGCGCGCCGATCGAGCGTGGTGTCGGCGCGAAACGCCTGGCCGATGTGGATCAGCACGCGCGAACGTCCGGGCGCGAGGGTGTCGTAACTCACGCCGATCGGTTGGATCCACGGCGGCGTCGCGGCGGTGCGAGCAAGTCGGAGGAAGCCTTGCCGAACGCGCCCGAAATGACCGCTGGCCGAAATCGTGCCCTCGGGCGAGAAATAGACGCAGCGGCCGCGATCCAGCCGTTCGGCGAAGTGTGCGATTTGCGCGTCCACGGTGGCGCGGAATGAGGGCGCGATGCGCTTGATCGATGCCCGCGTCAGACGGCGCAATCCCCACAAGGTTTCCAGCGGTGCGCCGGGTTGCTGCAACGCATCACACAGGCGCAGGTTGGCGGCGCCCACACCGAGTTCGCGACAACCGCGCGTGTTCAAGTGCATGCTGCACGTGTCGTCGGTGCAGCCCGTTGCGCACAACATCCGCAGGGTTTCACCGAGCGTGAATTCGCGCACGCGCCGCATCGGTTCGGCACGGCCGAGCGGGAAAAACCAGGCCAGCGACATGCGTCCCAGCAACGCGGACAACAGGGGCGGCCAGTGCATCGTCAGGCGCGACAGGATGCCGGAACGGAACAGGTCTTCACGGGTGGCATAGAACGGCAGCGGCCATTGGAAGTGCAAGCCCCGGCGCCGCACCAGCACGGTGCCGAGCATGGGTCCGTCCACGTCGCGTTGATGGTTGCTGGCGATCACCGTGCCGGGCTGGATGCGAAAGTCTTCGGGAAGCAGGATTTCGCGGCAGTAAAACGCGCGTATCCAGAGATCGAACGTCATTTCCAGCGACCAACTGCCGATTGGATTCGCATCCAGTTCCGCATCGGGTAACCAGGGGCGCCTGCGGCGCTGTACGGGTGCTGTTGCGTGACGTTGCATTCAACCGGCCCCGCGCTGGTAGCGCCGGCCTTTCCACACCGAGCGGGTGCCGGCGAGGGCGCGCCATGCCGAGCGCCATGTCATGGCCAGGAAAAACGTCGCGGCCAGCGGCAGTGCGATCGCCGCAAACGGATTGCGGCGATAGTACGCGAGGGTCGGCAGGTAGCACGCGAGCAACGCCAGCCAACCCAGCGCGCCGAGAACCCGTGTGGCTCCGCCGCCGAACAACACGGCAAGGACCGGGATCCAGAACGCGAGGATCAGCAACCCGGAAGCGGCCAGCAGCAGCCACCATGATTCGTGCAATTGCACGAATGCCGTGCGTGCGGTCATATGCGCGATGTCGCCGACGTTGGCACGGCGCAAACTTCCGGCGCCGTGGGTCAGCCCGATGAAACAGCGATGGCCGGCGCGCTTGATGTGTGCGGCCAACGTGCAGTCGTCGATGATCGCGTCGCGCCACGCCGAGAAACCGCCGACATCGGCCAGCGCCTCGCGCTCGATCAGGATGACTCCGCCGGCCGCCGCCGCAACCCGCGAACCCGGCCGATTGGCCAGCGTGAACGGGTACAGCAGCTTGAAAAAATACACGAACGCCGGCAGCAGCCAGCGCGCAGCGGGAGTATGCCAGTCGGGTTCGGCGCACAGCGATACCAGCGCAAATCCTTCATCGGCCTTGCGCAGCAGTGCCGGCAACATGCCGGGCGCGAGGCAAATGTCGGCATCCAGCAGCAACACGCGCGGCGTGGCGACGCGCGCCAGCCCTTGTTCCAGCGCCCACAGTTTGCCGGTCCAGCCGGGTGGCGGCGGTGTGCCCGTGATGATCGTGAAATTGTGCAAACCACAGTCGCGCGCGATGGTTGCAGTGTCGTCGGCGGATTGATCATCGATCAGGATGACCGGCGCATCGGGTGCAGCGTCGCCCAACGCGCGCAGGGTTGCGCCGATCACCGCCGCTTCGTTGCGCGCAGGGATCAATACGGTGAATCCTTCGTCACGAAGGCCGTCGCAGGCGTCGGCTTCCAGCCGTTCGCGGCAACTCCATGGGCGCCACGGCAATGCCAACACCGTGAGCCAGAGCACGAACGCGATGATGGCGAGAATCAGCATGTCCGGTTCCCGCCCTTGGTTGCGCAGCCCTCAGTGCTGGATCCCGCCGAAATGCGCGATGGGCACATTGCTGTGCGGTTGGCGCTGGTTGGGTTCCGGCGTGTCGTACAGGATCGGCGGGTCGGCTGCGAACGGACCGGTGAGTTTCGGTCCGCGCATGCTCACCCACAACGCCTTCAAGGGATGCCGGAACGAATCGTCGGCGGCGGTACCTTCGAAGCCGCAATGCGCCATGCAGTTGGCGCATTTCGGATTGCGACCGACGCCGTAATGGTCCCAATCGGTTTTCTCCATCAGGTCCTTGAAGGTCGGCACGTAACCCTCGTCGACCAGCAAATAGCATGGCTTTTGCCAGCCGAACACGTTGCGGCAGGGCATGCTCCATGCGGTGCATTGATAGCCCTGGTTGCCGCACACGAAATCGAGAAACAGGCTGGAGTGCGACAGCGGCCATTTGCTGCGCGTGGCTTTGCGCCGTTTGAAGACGTTGCGGAACAAATCCTTGGACTGGCGACGGCCCATGAACACGTCCTGGCGCGGCGCGTGCTCGTATTGATAGCCCGGCGACACCGTGATGCCGTCGACCTTGAGGTCATTGGTCGCGAAGTCGAAGAACTCGGCGACCTCGTCCGGCTTGGCGGTGGTGAACAAGGTGGTGTTGATGTTGACCCGGAAGCCGCGCTTCTTCGCCGCGCGTATCGCCGATACCGCGATGTCGAAAACGCCTTCGCGGCCGACACTCTCGTCGTGGCGTTCGCGCATGCCGTCCAGATGCACCGAGAAGGTCAGGTGATCGGTGGGCGTGAACAGGTCGAGCTTCTTTTCGAGCAGGATCGCGTTGGTGCACAGGTATATGTACTTGCCGCGTGCGATGATGCCATCGACGATCTGCTTGATGTCCTTGTGGATCAGAGGCTCACCACCGGGAATCGACACCATCGGCGCGTCGCACTCGTCGACGGCGGCGAGGCATTCCTCGACACTCAAGCGTTGTTTCAGGATGTGCGAATCGTAATCGATCTTGCCACAACCGGGGCAGGCGAGATTGCATTGGAACAAAGGTTCCAGCATCAGCGTCAGTGGATAACGCTTCACGCCGCGCAGCCTGCGCCCCATGATGTAGGTGGCGACTTTGAACTGTTGACGGACGGGAATCGACATCGTTGTCTCCTCTTGGCGCGGTGGGCGCCGGGTGTGACCGACGGACGGTTGCCAGCCGGTGGGCCTGGCTCCCGATAGTGAACCCGCATGTGTCAACGTGGCGTTGAGGCTACGGCCGTCGATGAACCGTCAGTTACGCAAAAGAAGGCCAGAAACAGCTTTGGACACGGATTGACGCGGATTGACGTGGATAAAAGCGGGTTGCCTTGTTTGATTCACGTTTACTTTTACCAGTCTGCTTGCCAACGTCGTGCTTCGGCGCGCCGAAGCAGGGCGAAAAACCTGGCCACGAATCTGCATGGGCGAACACGGATTTTGCTTGTCTTGATACGCTTTTATCCGCATCAAAAATGCTCTTGTCCGCGGATGGGATGGTTTGCGAGTCCAGCCGATCCAGAACCTGTGACGAAAACCGTCTCGATGTCTACACGCGCGGATCGAATCCCGCGACGGCTTGTTCGGATATCGAGTACGCGGTACCGGCGCCGGGTAGCCGACCCGGGAATTCGTCGCGCAGGCGCTGCCATTCCAGCTTCAGCCATGGCGTGAAGTGCTCAGGCGCGTCGGCGATCTCGCGGTCGAGCATTTCGGGTTGCACGTAGCGCCACGCTGCGATCTCGGTGTCGTTGACGCGCACCGGCGCATCGGACATGCCGGCATAGACCCAGCACAATTCGGTTTCCGAGCCGACGTCACCGTATTCGGCGTGGTACTGGAATTTGTAGATGTATTCGAGCGGGCAGTTGAAGCCTAGTTCTTCACGCAGACGCCGCTGCGTGGCGGTTTCCATGTCCTCGCCACCACGCGGGTGGCTACAGCAACTGTTGGCCCAATAACCCGGCCACAGCGGTTTGCCGGGGGCGCGTTGCTGCAACAACAGTTCGCCGGCCGGGTTGAACACGAACAATGAAAACGCGCGGTGCAGGATGCCGCGTCCGGCGTGCGCGTCGGCCTTGCTGGCGTGGCCAATCTCGCGATCGGACCCGTCGACCAGGATCAATCGTTCGCTGTCGAACGACACCACGTGGTTGTCTGCATGCTCAGCCAATGTTGGCCTCCATCGCCTGGTAGCCGGCTTGCTGCAATGCGCGCACCACGCGGCCGGGATCATCCGGACACAACGCGATCATCGCGCCGCCGCCGCCGCCGCCGGTGAGCTTGGCGCCCAGCGCGCCGTTGGTGCGCGCGACCTGGATCATTTCTTCCAGTTCCCAACTCGATACCTGCAAGGCGTTGAGCTGGCCCTGGCAAATGTTCATGAGCTCGCCGAATTGTTCGAGATCCCACGCCGCCAGCGCCTTGAGGCCCTGCATCGCGAGCGAGTCGATTTCGTCGAAGATGCGTTCGTAAAGCGTCTTGTTGCGCTGCCAGGCCTCGCGCACGCGACGCACGGTGCGCGCGGTCAGGCTTTCCACCCCGGACAACCCGATCACCATCGGCAGCGGCTTGGCGAAGACGAGAGGCTCGACAACCGCCGGGTCGCCGCGCTGGTACAACAGCGGTTGCCCGTAGGTCGCGACAGTGTTGTCGATACCGGACGGCGTGCCATGGGCGACACGTTCGCATTCGTAGGACAGCGCGCAAATCTGCTGGTCGGTGAGGCCGAGTTCGCAATGGCGATCGAGTGCGCGGATCACCGCGACCGCGAGCGCCGCGGAACCACCGAGTCCGTTTGCACGCGGCAGGTTGGGGTAGACCTGGATGCGCAACGGGCGCTTGGTGAGTTCGAGGCGGGTCAAGATCAGGTCCAGCGATTGCAACAACGACCCGGGATGCTTGGCGCCGAGGACGAGGCGCTGTTCGACGCCCCAACGCGGGATGATCAATTGCGTGCCATCTTTCGATTCCTCGGCGCGCGCGCGTATCGCCATCGGCACCGGTACCGCGATCGCATGGCGCCCGTAGACTACCGCGTGCTCACCCAGCAGGATGGCTTTGCCGTAGCCGGTCGCATATTCGGCCTCGTCCACCGGTTCGAAGCCATGTGCGACGGTGCGGGTCTCGGGCTGGGCCTGGGTTTGCACTTCGGTGATGATTTCCTTGGCCTTCCACACCTTGATCTCGCCCGAGTCGAGCAGGCGTTCGACCACGGTGTCGAAAATCTCGGGCGACGCGCCCGCGGTGGCCGCAACGCTGCGTGCGTGCAAGGTCATGTGGCCTTGCTGGATGCCGTCGGTGACCAGCGCGCGCAGCGCCGAGAAATTCTGCGCCAAGCCCACCGCGCCCATGATCTCGGCCAGCTCGCGTGCGTTCGCGACTTTCAGCAGGCGCAGGTTGAGCGCAACGGTGGCGTTCGATTGCAGGTTGCCGCCAACGGTGCCGACCTTCATCGGCATTTCGATGTTGCCGACCAGGTTGCCTGCATCGTCCTTGTACCAGCGGGTCAGCGAGGTGTAGTGCTCGCCGCGGGCAGCGTAGGCATGCGCCGCCGCTTCCAGCGCGCGCCAGTCGTTGCCGGTCGCGAGCGCCACCGCATCGACGCCATTCATGATGCCCTTGTTGTGGGTGGCGGCGCGGTACGGGTCGACCACCGCCAAGTCGTTGGCGAGGATGATGCCGTCGCGAACCTGTTCGCCGTCGTAGCCATTGCCGGCGAGCAATTTGGTCGGGATTACCGCCTTGGCCCACACCAATGCGCGGTCGGTGAGGTTGGAAAGGATGCGCAGGAACACCTTGCCGCCGGTGATCGATTCCACCAGCGGTGCCACACCTTCGCACATGGTATTGACCATGTTGGCGCCCATCGCGTCGCAGGTGTTCACCAGCAGGTGCAACACCACCATGTCGCGACGCCCGTCGGCGGCCGGATGGATGCGCACTTCGATATCTTTGGCGCCGCCGCCGCGCGCAACCATCTTCGGGTGCAGGCTGTTGGCAAGGTTCAGGATTTCCTGCTTGCGTTGCAGCAGCGCGTTCTGCGCCTTGGCCGAATTGTCGATGTCGACGATCTGCACCTGCCCGATCAGGATCGGTTCGGTCGAACGGGTGGTGAAGCCGCCCGCGGCGCGCACCAGTTTCGCGGCCGATGACAGCGCCGCGACGATCGAGGGTTCCTCGACCACCAGCGGTACCACGCGATCGGCGCCATTGACCAGAAAGTTGAGCCCCAGGCCCAGCGGCAGCCCCATCACGCCGATCACGTTTTCGATCATCTTGTCGGCGCGTGGCACGGTGAGCGTGTGCGCGCCGGTCAGCAGCGTCTGGAAATCCTCGCGCGTGAGCATGCCGCGTTCGCGCACCAGATTGACGCGCTCCGACACGGACAATTTGTAGAAGCCTGGCATTCTCGACTGGTCCATCCGGGTTCCTTGGTAGCTTCAATCGTTTACATCGACATGCAGACCGCGCGGGTCCGTGCCCAACCCGATCACGGGAAATCCCGCTTGCGCCGCGCGCGCCGCGAATTCCCGCAACCGCCTATCTTCCACGGCGAACGTGATGCCTGCGTCACCGCCGCCGGCACCACAGCTTTTGTACACGCAACCATACTGCGTGGCGATCGTCCCCAGTTCACGGTGGGCACGGCTCACGATATCCGCGCCGCTGGCCTCGCCGAGGCGGGCAAGTGCGATTGCATAATCGTGGAGGTCGGAAAGCAAGGCAGCGGCATCATGCAGCGCCACGGCGTCGACACCGCGTGAAGAGATTGTAGCGAGTTCGTTCATGCGACGCGTGTAATCGGTGGGTTCGCGTTCACGCCACGCGGCGACCGTTGCCAGCATGGCTTCGGTCGAAGCAGGCTTGCCGCTGAACACGCAGCACCAATGCAGGCCGGCAGGCCATGCGAGTGCGTCGCGGCGTGGCGCGCGATCGGCGTCCAGCCGGAAGCATGCAAGGCCGCCGTGCAGCGACGCCGCGATGTCGATACCGCTGCCGCGCCCGTGCTGGATCGCGCGATGGATGCCGACGCATTCCGCAAGGGTTGGCGCGGGCTGCCCCGCCAGCGCGTGCAGCGCACCCAGCAGGGCCACCGTCAGCGCGGCACTCGAACCCAGCCCCAATTTGACTCGCTCGTTGGCATGGACAATGTGGAAACAATCGCTGTCGAGTTCGATGCGGCAGGGCGGCAAGGCTCGGGCAAAGGGGATCTGCGCGAACAGTGTGGCCAGCCAGTCGAGTTGCGGTGGCGGGGTATCGGTCCAGGCGATGCCCGTGTCGCGAAGGTGCAGCGACGCTTCGAGATCGAGCGTCGGCGACACGATTTGCCATGCGTTGCCGGCGACGGGAGTGAGCGTGATCCGTGCGCGTCGGTCCACCGCCAGCACCAATGCCGGTGCGCCTTCCAGCACCGCGTATTCGCCAAGCAGCACCAGCTTGCCGGGCGCACTGGTTTCGATTCGTGTCAATCGACACCTTCGGTGATGCGCGCGCCAGCCCCCAGACCGTTGACCAGCACTTCTTCGACGCCTTGAATGTTGCGGAGCGCTTCGGCGACGTGCGCAGCATGTTCCGGCAGGCACACGGCCTTGACCTGCGGGCCGGCATCGATGGTGAAGAACACGCCGGTGCCGTGGCGGCGCAGATCGCGGATGCAATGGATGCAATCCACCGTCGCGGCGTTCCAGTAGATGAGGCCGGGGCGGGTCGACAGCATCACGGCATGCATGGCAAGGCAACTCGCCTCGCTGACGTCAGCAAGTTTTTCGAAGTCGCGTGCACCTACTGCCTGGCGGCCCGCGGCGAGGTCGGCTTCCACGGTTGCTATCCAATCACGGTAGAACGGCGAGGTGCGCCGCGACGCGTCCATGCCCACGCGCGAACTGATGGTTTTTGCGGTACGGGTGGTGATCGCGACCGCTACCTTCAGCGGCCAGGCCTCTGGCTCAAGCAATGGTTTTGCGAAAGCGTCTTCGCCATCCGCGCGCGTGCCTGCGATCATCTCGGCGAAGCCGCCGAAGATCGAGCGCGCCGCCGAACCGGAGCCACGTCGCGCGAGGATCGACAGTTCGCGTGACGACAATTTCAAATCCAATGCCCGATTCACGGCGACTGCCAGTGCCGCGAACCCGGAAGCCGAGGAAGCCAGCCCCGCACCGGTCGGGAAATCGTTGCCGGATTCCACCTGCGCGCGGGTTTCGATGCGTGCGCGGCCGCGGAATAGATCGAGGAATACACCGAGCTTGCGCGTCTGCGCACCGTCGCGCTTGCCATTCAACACGATGTCGTCTGCATCCAGCGCGTCGTCGAAGCGAACGGTGGTGCGCGTGTGCAAGGCATCCAGGGTGATCGACAACGAACCCGCGGCCGGCAGGTTCAGCACGTCATCGCGTTTGCCCCAGTATTTGACCAGCGCGATGTTGGGTTGCGCTTGCGCGGTGGCGTGCATTGGTCGCGTCATCGGCAGTAATCGTTGGCCCGGAACCATTGTATTGCGTCGGCCAGCGCTTCCCGCGCCGGTCGTGCACGATAGCCGAGTTCGGTACCGGCACGCCGGCTGGAAAAATACATTTTGTGGCGGGACAGTTTCACCCCGTCTACCGTGATGGTGGGCGCGCGATCACTGATCTTCGCCCAGGCTTCGCTCAGATGGGCAACCGACAATGCGACACCGTACGGCAGCTTGAACCACGGCCCACGGTGGCCGGCGATTTCCGCGACCGTTTGCAGGATCTCGCGCAGGCTCATGTCGGTGCCACCCAGGATGTAGCGGCGCCCGCGCACGCCGCGTTGGTACGCGAGCACGTGGCCTTCGGCGGCGTCATCGACATGCACGATGTTGAGGCCGGTGTCGACCCAGGCTGGCATCTTGCCACGCGCGGCGTCGAGGATCATCTGCCCGGTCGGCGTCGGCTTGCGGTCGCGCGGGCCGACCGGCGCGGACGGGTTCACGATCACGATGTCCTGGCCCGCGCGCGCGCGACGTCGTGCCAGTTTTTCGGACAGGTATTTCGATCGTTTGTACTCGCCGATCATGTCGGCATAACGCGCGGGAGTCTCTTCGTCGGCCGGGGTGCCGTCTGCGTGCAGGCCGAGGGTGGCGACACTGGAGGTGTGCACGACGCGTGCGACGCCGCACTTGCGCGCGGCGGCCAGGATATTGCGGGTTCCGCGTACGTTGACCAGGCGGATTTGGTGTGGGTCGCGTGCCCACAGGCGGTAATCGGCAGCGACGTGGAACAGGCCTTCGCAGTCTGCGAGCGCGCTGCGCAGCGAGGGCGGGTCGAGCAGGTCGCCGCGCGCAACTTCGATATCCAGCCCGTCGAGACTGGTCGTGTCGCTGGACGGGCGTACCAGCGCACGTACTGCGTAGTCATGACGCAACAGGCTGCGCACCACGGCCGAGCCCACGAAACCGTTGGCGCCGCTGACGAGGACGCGCGCGCTCATGTGGCTGGAGCCTGGACGGCAGAAGCCACCCTGGCTCCAGGATTGGCCAGCCGCGAAGCCGCCGCCAGCGCTTGCCGCGCACGCGAGAAATCGCGCGCCAGTTCGCGTACCGCGCGCCACGTGGCCGGGCCGCCGAAGGCGATCGCCGACAGCATGTCCAGCGAAAAACCACCTTCGGCGCCAAGGGCATGCACGATGCGTTCGGGCAATTCCCGTTCGAACGGATCGCAAATGGCCTTGACCGCGACGAACGGCAGCTTGGCACGCGCCGCGACTGCGGCAACGGCGGCGGCTTCCATGTCCACGGCCACGGCGCCCGTGCATTCGGCAATGGCGTGCTTGTCCGCGCGTGTGGCAACCGGTTGTTCGGCCGACCACAACGTGCCGCGGCGGACCTCGATGCCAACGGAGAGCCGCTCGAGCAAGCGCGCGCAGCCATGTGGATCGGTGGCGAATCCTTGCCGATCGTCAATCGAGTACAGGACGCGTTCGGGAACCATCACATCACCGGGCACGAGGCTGGCGTCCAGTGCGCCGGCCACGCCCCAGTTGGCGAACCGGGTAACGCCGCAGGCAAGCAGGCGTTCCGCGGCGCACGTGGCCTTGTGATGCCCGATGCCCGAGACCGCGACCCAGCCCTGCGCCCAACGCGCACAGGTGCCGGGATGCACGCCGCGCGCGCCGACGCTGCGCGCCTCGGCGGGCAACGCGACGACCAGTCCGATGACATCGTCGTCCGGCTGGTCAGGATGCATGCCGCGAGCGGACATTGCGATAACGCACCAGCGCCCAGTAGGGAAAATAGCGGCTGTAGCCGTGGTATTTCAGGTAAAACACGCGTGGAAAACCGGGCGCATTGAAACCTGCGTCGTGCCACTCGCCGTCGATCTGGATGCGCAGCAGGTATTCGATGCCGCGCGCGACCGCGGGGCTGCCGCCTTCGCCGGCACGCATCAGCGCCAGCAACGCCCACGCGGTTTGCGCCGGCCCGCTGCGTGCGCCGCGCCCGCGCAGTTCGGGATTGAGGTAACTGTCGTTGCCTTCGCCCCAGCCGCCGTCGGCCTGTTGCACCGACTTCAACCAGTTCACCGCGCGCCGTATCTCGGGCGCGTCGGCGGCGACGCCTGCGGTCAGTAGTGCGATCAGCACCGACCAGGTACCGTACACGTAATTGGTGCCCCAGCGTCCAAACCATGCACCTTCCGGCGTTTGTTCGGCGCGCAGGAAGCGCAGCACGCGTTCGCGCGCCGAACGATCCTGCGGACGATCGAGCATCGACAGCAAGGTCAGTACGCGTCCGCTGACGTCGCTGGTCGGCGGATCGAGCAGTGCGCCGTGGTCGGCGAACGGGATCTGGTTCAACCAGCGATGGTCGTTGTCGGCGTCGAAGGCGGCGAACCCGCCGTTGCGCGACTGCATGCCGACCAGCCAGTCGGTTGCGCGATTGATGGCGTCGACGTGTCGCGTGCATTGCGGCGACTGGTGCAAGGCACGTGCGACCACCGCGGTGTCGTCGAGGTCGGGGTAGGCATCGTTCCTGAACTGGAATGCCCAGCCGCCGCCGGGCAGGTTCGGTCGGTAATCGCGCCAGTCGCCGGGCGCGTCATTGAGTTGCCGCGCGATCAGCCAATCGAGCGCGTGCTGCAGGGCGGCATCGGGTGCGTCGGCATCTTCCTGCATCGCAAGGCAGGTCAACCCGGTATCCCATACCGGCGACACGCACGGCTGGCACCACGCGTCGTGGTGGTCGATGACCAGCAGATCGTCGATGGCCTTGCGCGTTTCCACGCGCGCGGGGTGCTCCGCCGGATAACCCAGCAGGGCAAGCGCTTCGTAGGCGTTGACCATCGCCGGAAAGATCGCGCCCAGTCCGCCGTCGCCATTGCGGTGATCGAGAATCCAGCCTTCAGCGCGTTTCAGCGCACGCCGACGCAGTCGTCGCGGAATCAGCCGTTCGCAATGACGGACGATCTCCTCGCATACGCACAGCGCGCGGTTCAGTGGCGAACGCGGGTGGAAGTAGTGTTTTTCCTCGTCCGGCGGGGTTGCGAACAGTTCGCGGATGTGTACGGCGCGCGGGTTGGCTGCGCGCGGTTTCAAGGTGGTCAATACCGACAGCGGCACCATCACCGTGCGCGACCAGTACGAGACCCGCATCAGGTTGAACGGAAACCAGCGCGGCAGCAGCACGATTTCCACCGGCAGGAACGGCACGCCGCGCCACGGCAGTTCACCGAACAATGCCAGCGCGATGCGGGTGAACACGTTGCTGTGCGCGGCGCCGCCAACGCTGAGGATCGCGGAACGCGCGCGTGCCATGTGCGGCGCATCGGCGCGATCGCCGGCCAGCTTCAGTGCGTAATAACACTTCACGCTGCAACTCACGTCGAGTGCGCCGCCGGGGTACAACGCCCAACCGCCGTCGCGGCATTGGTGGTTGCGCAGGTATTCGGCGAGGCGCGATTCCAGCAGCCGGTCGGATTCGCCGAGGTAATGCAGCATCAAGATGTATTCGGCCGGGATCGTGCAGTCGGCTTCCAGTTCGTATTGCCAGCAACCGTCCTTGCGTTGGCGCGACAGGATGCGTTCGCGCGCGGCGTCGATGGCGACCGTCAGCCGCTCGCGCGCGTCGCTGCACGGGGGCGGGGCGCTGTTCGGAATACCGGAATCGGGTGCCATCGTCAGGCCGACCTTATTTGAGATTGATGGCATGCGCGGGACCGCAGGCGTCGTTGTGCGGCCACGCGGCGCGCGAACTCGGCAGCAGACCGCCCCAGTCGTCGGCCAGGGCCTGCAGCGGCAGGTCGTCGGCCAGGCGCGTGAACCAGCCGCGCAGCACGCGGCTGTAGCCCCCGAACAAGCGCGACACGATCACGATCTTCTTGACCACCTGGCGCGACACCTTCACCTGCGCACCAGCGGTGAAGTCGGGCTTGGCCGCGATCGACGCCAGCGTGCGCATGGCCAGTCCCAGTGCGATCAGGCAGAAACGGCGGATGCCGACTTCCTTCTCCGGAATCAGCAAGGTGTAGTCCAGCGCGTTGCGCAGGTGGCTGTGCGCGATGCCGATGAGTTGCGCGTAGGCCTTGCCGAACGCCGCCGGGACGTCGCTTTGGCGGATGTCGCCCAAGTCTATGCCGGCGCGCGCGAACAGGTCGTGCGGCAGCCAGCACACCCCGCGCTCGCGATCTTCCCAGAAGTCCTTGAGGATGTTGGTCATCTGCAGGCCCTGGCCGAACGACACGTCCAGCGCCGCCATGGCTTCGCGCTGTTCGGCGATCCTGGGCGAGTAATCGCAGAACAGGTCGGTCAGCGTCTGGCCCACGACACCCGCGACGTAGTAGCAGTAGCGATCCATTTCGTGCATGTCGGCGAGGCCGGCGGTACTGGCGTTGCGCTCGAAACTCGGCATGCCGGTACACATGGTGCGGATGCAGCGCGCCAGCGATTCGCGCTGGGCGAGATTGAACCCGTCGGTGACCTCGATGATCGCCGGGGTGTGCGCGACCAGGTCGCGCTCGGCATCCAGCGTGTTGCCGCGCAGCAGCGGCGCTAGGTCGCGTGCGAAACATTGCGGATCTTCGGTGGACCCGACCACCCGCGTGAAGCGATCGTGGAACTGCTGCTTGACGTCGGAAGGCAGCTCTTGCTCGTCCTCGATGGTGTCGGCGATGCGGCACAGCAGGTAGGCGTTGGCGATCACCGTGCGCAAGCGCGGGTCGAGCTGCGGAATGGTGAGCGCAAAAGTCCGCGACACCGCCGGCAGGATGCGATGCTGGTAGGCGGTGGCATCTTCCGGCGCGGCGCGGGTGGCAGTATGTGGAATCATGCTGCGAATCTCCTTCGGCGTGGTGCCTTCCGGCCACCTGATCGTACGCATTTTGCGTGAAGATCAGGTGGATGTCGCGTGAGAGTTGCCTGGGTCGGGTCGAGATGACTTGGCGGTGAACGCGTTATCCTTCGCCAAATCTTGTGTCATGGAGCTGTCCAATGGCTTTTGCCGAGCGTGTGGCCGGGTACCTCGAACGCGTGGAACGCGCGCTGGGCGACCGCCTGCCCGCCGAGGGTACCCGGCCGGCCACCCTGCATGCAGCCATGCGCTATGCGATGCTGGGCGGTGGCAAGCGCATCCGTCCGCTGCTTTGCTACGCCGCCGGCGAAACGCTGGGCATCGACACGGCAAGGCTGGACGATGCGGCCTGCGCGGTCGAGTGCATCCACGCATTCTCGCTGATCCACGACGATCTTCCCGCGATGGATGACGACTCGATGCGGCGGGGGCGGCCGTCCACCCACAAGGCGTTCGGCGTCGCCACCGCGATCCTGGCCGGGGATGCGCTGCAGACCCGCGCGTTCGAAATCCTCGCCGGCAACGGTTCGAGTGAATCCGCGGTGCGTCTTGGCATGATCGCGATCCTGGCTGCCGCAAGCGGGTCGCGAGGGATGACCGGCGGACAGGCGGTCGATCTCGAATCCGAGGGCAAGCAGCTCGACGTCGAGGATCTGGAAGCGCTCGATCGCGACAAGACCGGCCGGCTGATCCGGGCCGCGGTGTTGATGCCGTGTTGTGCCGCGCCCGACCTGCCGCGCACGACGCGCGAGGCGTTGGACCGCTTCGCCGAAAACATGGGCTTGGCTTTCCAGATCAAGGACGACGTGCTGGACGTGGAGGGCGACGAAGCGCTGGTCGGCAAAACCCACGGTGCCGATGCCGCGCGCGGCAAGGCGACTTATCCTTCGTTGCTGGGGCTGGACGAGGCCCGGCGCCGCGCCGATGCGCTGTATGCCGACGCCATGGCGGCACTGGAACCCTTTGGCGGTACCGCCGAGCCGTTGCGCTGGATGGCGCGCTACATCGTCCACCGCGATCGGTAAGGCTTGCCCTGGTCACGCGCCCGTGTCGCGCAAGTGCATGGCAGGGCGGGCCACGCGTGTGACGGATTCGAGTGTCCGGAACTGTCGCGGGCAACAGCAAAAGACGGCGCCGTGTGCCGGCCCGCTCCCACGAGCTTCACGTTGCCGGTGGGAGCAAGCCATGCCTGCGACCCAGCCACGGTTGACGCTGGCTTCGCCTTGCCATCGATTGCAAAAACCGTCGCGACGACGCATATACCAATTGTCCGCTTGATGCGGGAACCCGTACCATTGCGACCTGCGGCGGAGCGGTTCGCCGGTTGCCCCTGATGCCCGGGAGAGTCGATGGAGTTCCAGGATTACTACAAGACGCTCGGCGTGCAGGCCGGCGCGAGCGGTGACGAAATCAAGTCTGCGTATCGCAAGCTGGCGCGCAAGTATCATCCGGACAAGAACAAGGAAGCCGGCGCCGAGGACAAGTTCAAGTCCATCAGCGAGGCTTACGAGGTTCTGCACGACAAGCAGAAGCGTACGGCCTACGACAACCTGCGTGCGGGCGGCTATCACGCCGGAGACAATTTCCGGCCACCGCCGGGCTGGCAACAGCAGGCGCCCGACGGGTTCGAGTTTCGCGGCTCTGGTCCGGGTGGCTTCGGTGGTGGTGGCGGTGCCGGCGATTTCAGCGATTTCTTCGAATCGTTGTTCGGTGGCCGCGCTGCCGGTCCGCGCGCGCAACGCGGTCCCATGCGCGGCAATGACGTGCGTGCCGGTGTCGAAATCGATTTGCGCACGGCCTACGCCGGTGGCAAGCAGCGGCTGGCTCTACGTGACGCGAGCGGGGAACGCACGCTGGAGGTCAACATCCCGGCGGGAATCCTGCCAGGCAAGGCGATCCGTCTCGGAGGGCAGGGCGAACCCGGCTACAACGGTGGTCCGGCGGGCGACCTGTTGCTGGAAGTGCAGGTGCGCGACGATCCGCAATTCAAATTGCGCGGCCGCGACATCGAGGTCGAGGTGCCGGTATCGCCATGGGAAGCGGCGCTCGGCGCCAAGGTTCCGGTGCCGACCCTCGGTGGCAGCGTGGAACTCAAGATTCCGGCCGGCTCGCGCAGTGGGCGCAAGCTGCGTTTGAAGGGACGCGGGATGCCAGCCAAGCCGGCAGGCGATCAGATCGTCACGCTGTTGATCCAGACCCCGTCGGCTGACAGCGACAAAGCCAAATCCGCCTATCAGGTATTCGAAAAAGCGTTTGCGGATTTCGATCCGCGAGCGTAAGAGCGGCCCATGGCCGCGATGAGGTGTTGCGGTGTATCAGTTCGCGCGCACGGCGCGCTCCTACTTCGCCAAATTTTCGTTCAACACCTTCGTGAGTTCAGCCTCGTTCACCGGCTTGGTGACGTAAGCCTTGGCGCCTTGGCGCATGCCCCATACCTTGTCGGTGTCCTGGTCCTTGGTGGTCACCAGGATCACCGGAATGTGCGAGGTGGCCGGGTCCTTGGCTATCGCACGGGTCGCCTGGAACCCGTTCAAGTTCGGCATCACCACATCCATCAGAACGAGATCGGGCTTGTCGCGCTTGGTGGTCTCCACGCCGGCCGCACCGTCGGTGGCGGTGAGCGTCCGGTGGCCGAGCTTTTCCACCATGCGTTTCAGGCCCTCCAGTTGCGAAGGCGAATCATCGACGATCAGGATACGTGCCATGCAAGGCTCCCCATTGCGGATGCGACATTGTAGGAAAGCGATGGCGAAAGTGCCATGCCGCGCGAAAGGCGGAATGTCGGATACAAAAGATTCGCCAGATCAATTCTTTGGCAATGAATCGCGAGATGATTTCGAGTCAGGGATTTGCGCCGATGCGGACGAGCGTCCGGCCGAATGAGCGTCCCGCAAGCATCTCGGTGAAAACGTCTGGCAGGTTGTCGAGCGTGGGTTCGTGGGTGCAGATCGAGTCCAGGTGCGCCGGCTTCCAGTCCGAGGCGAGGCGCTGCCAGATCTCGTTGCGGATGTCGCGTGCGGTGCCGGCCGACGCGATGCCCAGCAAGCTGACGCCGCGGATGATGAAAGGCATCACGGTGGTATCGAGCTTGCTGTCGGCGGCAAGGCCGATGCTGGCGATATTGCCGTAGGGTGCGGTACTGGCCAGCAGTTGCGCGAGCCACTTGCCGCCGGCACTGTCCACCGCGCCGCCGAAGCGGACAGACTCGAGCGCATGGCCGCCGAGATTCAATCCGCGGCGATCCAGCACTTCACTTGCGCCGAGTGTCTTCAGGAAATCGGCGCGCTCGGGCTTGCCGCTGATCGCGTGCACCTCGAATCCGGCACGCGTGAAGATGTCCGTCGCCAACATCCCGACACCGCCGGTCGCACCGGTGACCGCGACCGGCCCGAGTTCCGGCGTTTGGCGGTTGTCGCGCATCCGCAGCAACGCCAGCGCCGCGGTGAAGCCGGCGGTGCCGAGGATCATGCTTTCGCGCAACGACAACCCCTTCGGCAGCGGGATCGTCCAGTCGGATTTCAGGCGCGCGTATTCGGCGTAGCCGCCGTCGCGGGTTTCACTCAAGCCGCAGCCGGTGCACAGCACCGCGTCGCCTTGCTTGAACTTCGTGTCGCTGGATTCGACTACATGACCTGCGACGTCGATGCCGCCATTCAACGGGAATCGGCGCAGGATCTTGCCCTTGCCGGTACCCGCCAGCGCATCCTTGTAATTGACAGACGAGTACGCGGTTTTGACCAACACCTCGCCGGGTGACAGCTCGTCCACTCGCATCGATTCGATGCCAGCGCGATAGCCGGCGTCGCCGTTGTGGATGCGGAAAGCGTTGAAGTTGGCGGAGATGCTCATGCTTTTTGCCGTCATTCCGGCGAAAGCCGAAATCCACATGTGTTTCCGTCTACGCAGCCAAGTCCGGGTACAAATCGTCCCAGTTTGGATTGGAGTCTTCGATGAGCTTCAGCTTCCAAATCCGTTTCCATTCCTTGATTGCCTTTTCACGCAGAATCGCGGATTCCATGGTTTCGTGTTGCTAGAACCATGCAAGGCTGTGTACACAATACCTCTTCGTAAATCCTTCGACCAGATCGTTCTTGTGTTCCCATATGCGCTTGACGAGATCGGACGTTACGCCGACGTAAAGGGTGCCGCGTTCTTTGCTGGCGAGTATGTAGACGCATGGTCGTCGCTCAAGTATTTCTGCCCCTCGTCATTCCGGCGCAAGCCGGAATCCATTTTATTTCCTCTGATCGGGTCGAAAGCAAGA
Source organism: Rhodanobacteraceae bacterium (assembly GCA_050738155.1). Lineage (GTDB taxonomy): Bacteria > Pseudomonadota > Gammaproteobacteria > Xanthomonadales > Rhodanobacteraceae > 66-474. Next base: position 675 of record JBOHYW010000060.1, on the reverse strand, counting down.
TGGATCCCGGCTTGCGCCGGGATGACGAACAAAATCTGGATTCCGGGTCAACGCACATCCATGTGCTGTCCGGGATGAAGTCGTTCTGACGTCAATTGGCTTTGTTGAGTGCGCGCTTGTCGACGGACAACGCCGCTTCGTGCACGACCTCGGACAGAGTGGGGTGCGCGTGGACGATGCGGGCGAGGTCTTCGGACGAGCCCTTGAACTCCATCGCGACCACGGCTTCGGCGATCAGTTCCGATACCACCGGGCCGACCATATGCACGCCGAGGATGCGGTCGGTTTCGGCGTGAGCGATCACCTTCACGAGGCCCGCGGGTTCGTTCATCGCGACGGCGCGGCCGTTGGCAGCGAACGGGAAGTTGCCGGTCTTGTACGGGATGCCTTCGTCCTTGCACTGCTTTTCGGTCTTGCCGGACCAGGCGATTTCGGGTTCGGTATAGATCACCCACGGGATTACGCCGTAATCGACGTGGCCAGCCCTGCCCGCGATCAGCTCGGCCACCATCACGCCTTCTTCTTCACCCTTGTGTGCCAGCATCGGGCCGCGCACGCAGTCGCCGATCGCCCACACGCCGTCGACGCCGGTCCAGCAATGCTCGTCGACTTCGACGCGGCCACGATCATCAGTCTTGACGCCGGTGCCGTCGCCCAGCAGCCCTTCGGTGTAGG